>DATMTQ010000041.1:0-1636 GCA_035564095.1 Microbacterium sp.
ACTAAGAGGGATCATAGATTGGCGGATCTCGATGAGCCGGGCCCCCGATGCTGGGAGATCCTGATGAGCCCGTCGGGCCCGTGAACGCGGCGCCACCGGCTGCGGATGCGGCAAGCTGGGCTGGTGGTGATCGACGGATTCGACGTGCCGGAGGACGGCGTCGATCATGTCGACGCCATCGGCGCCCTCATCCGCCGCAGCGCCGACGGCGACCGGGATGCCTTCACGCAGCTGTACGACACCCTCGCACCCCGTGTGTTCGGCCTCATCCTGCGCGTGCTCGTCGATCGCGCGCAGAGCGAGGAGGTGCTGCAGGAGGTGTTCCTCGAGGTGTGGCAATCCGCCGCCCGTTTCGCTCCGAAGAAGGGACAGGGCCGCACCTGGGTGCTCACGATCGCGCACCGCCGGGCGATCGACCGGGTCCGGTCGGCGCAGGCGGGCAGCGACCGTGACGTCCGGGCGGGTCTGCGCGACCTCGCCTCGGCTCCGGCGAGCGTCGCGGACGAGGTCGAAACGAGGATGGAAGCGGAGCAGGTCGCGAGCGCCCTGCGGCAGCTGCCGGAGGCGCAGCGCGAAGCCCTCGCGCTCGCGTACTACGGCGGCTACTCGCAGAGCGAGATCGCGGCGCTGACCGGAACACCGCTGGGCACGGTGAAGACCCGCATGCGGGACGGCCTGAGCCGGCTGCGGGTAGAGATGGGGGTGACGCGATGACCGAGGAGGAGTTCACTCTGCTCGCCGCCGGCGCCGCGCTCGGCGCGCTGAGCGACGACGACCGGCGCGCCTACCTCCGCGCCCTCGCCGAGCATCCGGAATGGACGGCCGTCGCGGACGAGGATGCAGCCACCGCCGCCAGGCTCGCCGATCTCGTGGACCAGGTGCCGCCGCCCCCGGCGCTGCGCGACCGCATCCTCGCCGGTCTCGACCGCACACCCGAGGATGCTCCGACCGCGTCGGCCTCCACGGAGAACCCTCGCCGTCTCCGCCGCGGATGGGTCGCGCTCGCGGCATCCGTCGTGCTGGTGCTGGGAATCGGCATCGGCACCGTGATCGCCGTGCAGAACGCGACCCGGCCCGCGGCCGTGGTCGCACTCGACCGCATCGAAGCGGCGCCCGACGCGCAGCAGGCGACGGCGCGGGTCGCCGGCGGCGGCTCCGCCACCCTGCACTGGTCGGTGTCCGACGGTCAGGCGGTGCTGGTGACGGGCCGGATGCCGCGGCTCACGGACGCGCAGACCTTCGAGCTCTGGTACGTGCGGGGCGCGACGCCGATCCCCGCCGGCACGTTCGATGCGACGGGCGACACCACGAAGGCTCTGCTCGCGGCGGGCATGCACCCCGGCGATGTGATCGCGGTCACCGTCGAGAAGGCCGGGGGTTCGTCCACCGGCCAGCCGACCACGAAGCCGATCTTGGCGATCCCGACCACCTGATCAGCCGGCAGACCGCGTCCGCCTCAGTGGCCGGCGTGCGGATCGTGGCCGATGGCCGGGAAATGGGTGCTGTGGGCACCGGCATCCGTCGTCGACAGCGCGGGCGTCACCAGGGCCGCGACCAGCACGGCTCCGACGACCAGTCCCGCGGTCGCCGATCCGGCCCGCGGGCGGGCGGTCGCGCCGGGCCGACGCCGGCGGGT
>DATMTQ010000042.1:0-5508 GCA_035564095.1 Microbacterium sp.
CGCCGGCGGCGTGCGCCGCGACGCCGCGGAACACGGCCGCGAACTTCGTGGTCGCCTGCAGGCCGACGGCGCTGCCCACCATCGTTCCGCTCGGCAGCGTGTTGCCGAGGTGGATCGCGAGGAAGCGGTCCACGCCGTCCGCCGCGCCGGCCGAGATCATGGCGGCGGCGCCGCGCACGGACTCCTCCGCAGGCTGGAACAGCAGCCGCACGCGACCGGCGAAGTCTCGGTCGGCGAGGCGCCGCGCGAGCGCGAGCCCGATCGCGACGTGGCCGTCGTGCCCGCACGCATGCATCGCCCCCGTCGTGCTGCGGAATCCGAGCCGCGCGGGCAGGTGGTCGGGCTCGGACGACTCCTCGATGGGCAGGGCGTCCATGTCGAAGCGGATCGCCCAGGTCGGTCCCGGCCGGGACCCCTCGATGTCGGCGATCACCGCCGTGCCGTGTTCCGCGAACGCATGCGCGAGACCTGGGTCCGCCCCGGCGGCGATCGCACGCTCCGCCGCGCCCGCGCGCGCCGCGGCGTCCGGGTACCCCTCGACCACGTCGGGACGCATCGCGTCACGCCCCAGGCGGATGCTGCACGGCAGCCCGCGCAGTTCGCGGACGACCAGCGCGGCGGTGCGGATCTCGAGGAACGGCAGCTCGGCGAACGCGTGGATCTCCCGGCGGATGCGGATGAGATCGTCGGCGGCGGCTGTCATCGCGACGCCTCTGCGGGTCCGGTGGATTCGCGCACGACGAGCGTCGGCGCGACGAGACTGCGGCGCGCGGCAGAGGTGTCGCCTCGAATGCGAGCCATGAGGAATCCGATGGCGTCCGCGGCGATGGCGTCCAGGGGCTGCGCGACGGTCGTCAGACCGGGCGAGACGAGGTCGGCGAACGGGATCCCGTCGAAGCCGGTGACCAGGACGTCCCGCGGCACGACGACTCCGTGCGCGCGCAGGCGCGCGACGAGGCCGAAGGCGATGAGATCGGATGCCGCCACCACCGCGTCGGGGAGGGTGCCCCGCGCGAGGATGTCGTCGGCGGCCGCCATGCCGGTCGCGACGCTGAACTCGCCGCGGATCGGCGCGGATGCCTCGAACGGCATGCCCTCGACGAGGCTGCCGAAGGCGGTGGACCGCGCCAGGCCGTTGGACGTGACGTCGTCGGCCCCGACGTACGCGATGCTCCGCGCCCCGCGCTCGCGCAGGTGCTCCAGCACCAGGCGCATCCCCATCTCGTTGTCCACGCCGACGGAGTCCGCGGTCGACCCCTCGGAGGTGCGATCCACCTGCACGACGGGTGCTCCGGCGCCGGCGAGTGCGACGCCGGAGCGACGCCGGTCCGCGGGCACGGCCAGGATGCCGTCGACCCGCCGGTCGCCGAACACGGCGAGCCGGCGCGCCTCCTCGGCGAGCTCTCCATGGGAGTCCGCGAGCAGCAGTTCGAACCCCTCTTCGTGCAGCCGCTGCTCGACCGCGTCGACGAGCTGTGCGAAGAAGGGGTTGCCGATCACCGGCACGATCATGCCGACGATGCGCGACGATCCCGCGCGCAGTGCGCGGGCGATGGGGTCCACGCGGTAGCCGAGGTCGGCGGCCGCCCGACGCACGGTCTCGATCGTCGCGGGCGAGACCCGGCCGGTGCCGGCGAGCGCTCGCGACGCCGTCGCGAGCGACACGCCCGCCGCTGCGGCGACTGCGTGCAGTGTGACGTCGCGCGGCATCGTTCTCTCACTCCTCCCGCGGCACGACCCACCGTGCAGCCCTCACAGCGTACGACGCATCGCCGAGGCACACGAGCCCCTTGACACCGTAGCAGGGGTCATGGTGCAATCGTTTACGCAACATTTGCTCATACTCTTCCGAAGGAGGAACGATGGCGACGCCCATCATCATCGACTGCGACCCCGGCCACGACGACGTGTTCGCCATCTGGCTCGCCGCCGCGAACCCCGCCATCGACCTGCGCGCGATCACGACGGTCGGCGGCAACGGGCTGCTCGAGCACACCACCCTGAACGCGCGTATCGCGTGCAGCGTCGCCGGCATCGACGGCGTGCCGATCGCGGCGGGAGCGGCCGGTCCGATCGCCGGACGGCTGCGGCCCGCCGACTGGATCCACGGAGCCAATGCCCTCGGCGGCCCCGTGCTGCCCGAACCGACCGTGCCGCTCGACGAGCGCTCCGCGCAGCAGCTCTTCCGGGACGTCCTGACCGCATCGGCCGAGCCCGTCACGATCGTCGCCACCGGTCCCCTGACGAACGTCGCGATCCTGCTGCGGGATCAGCCCGAGCTGCACGACCGGATCGCGGCCGTCGTGTGGATGGGCGGGTCCACCGGCCGAGGCAACGCGACCCCGTACGCCGAGTTCAACGCCTGGACCGACCCCGAGTCCATCCAGATCGTGCTCGACTCCGGCATCGACTTCACGATGGTGGGCCTGAACATCTCGCACCAGGCGCTCATCACGCGCGCCGTCCGCGAGCGGATCGCGGCGATCGGCACCGAGACGGCCGGCTTCGGCGTCGAGCTGCTCGAATTCTTCTGCTCGACCTACCTGAAGGCAGAGAACATGCCTGACGGTCCGCTGCACGACCCCATCACGGTCGCCATGCTGATCGACCCGGCGGTCGCGACGACGGTGCGCACCCGGATCGACGCCGAGCTGGTCGGCACGCAGACGCGCGGCGCGACATGCGTCGACCTCATCGACATCCTCGGTCGTCCCCACAACGCGACGGTCGCGATGGAGCTCGACGTGGATCGCTTCTGGGGGCTCATCGAGGATGCGGTCAGAGCATTGCGCTGACCTCGCATCCGCGGCCGCGACCGAATGTAGCGTGAGACGGCGCGTCGGTGACGACGGGGAGCTGCGAAGGAGACGAGCATGGGTGCACAGGTCCTGACGGACGTCGCGGTGTGGGACGGCGAGAGGTTCCGCGGACACGGCGGCCTCGACTGGCAGGACGGCCGCATCACCGCGGTCCGCGCCGACGAGGGGCCGGTGCGCCCGGGCGCATTCGCCGTCATCCCCGGGCTCGTCGACACCCATGTGCACCTCGACGGGAACGCGAGCCCGGGTGCGGGCGACTGGATGACGTGGCCCCTCGTGACGCCTGCTCCCGAGCGCGCGCTGCATGTGCTCGCGCATGCGCGGCGGGCGATCGCGGCCGGCGTCACGACGCTGCGCGACCTGGCCGGATCGGAGGTGCAGCTCGGTGTGGCGCGGGGGCTCGACGCGGGGCTCGTTCCGGGGCCGCGCGTGCTCGTGAACGGGCCGGTCGGCATGACCGCCGGACACGGCGACCTGTTCACCCCGCCGCACTATCCGCACCGACCGCCGGTCGCCGACTCACCCGACGAGTGCCGCAAGCTCGTGCGGCAGTGGGCGCGCGCGGGAATGGACGGCATCAAGATCTACACGAGCGGAGGCGTGCTCTCCGTCGGCGACCGCGTGGGCTGGCGCAACCAGACGACTGCAGAGATCGCCGCGACCGTCGATGAGGCGCACGCGCTGGGGCTGCTCGTCGCCGCGCACACCCACACCGCGGAGGGAGTCGACATCGCGCTCGAGTTCGGCGTCGACTCGATCGAGCACGGCACCGGCATCCAGGAGCGGCACTGGGACATCCTGGGCGAGCGGAACATCCCCGTCGCGCCCACACTGCTGATCAACGACGTGATCGCCGAGCGGCGCGCGCCGGTCAGCGATGAAGCCGCCGAGAAGGCCCGTGCGGTGGTCGCCGAGCGCGACGCGCACTTCGCCGCCGCCGCGGACGCCGGCGTCCGGTTCGTCCTGGGCACCGATGCGAACGGCGTCTTCGTGCGGTTCGGGGATCAGCTCGAGGAACTGCGGCTCATGCGTCGCGCATTCGGCTGGACGTCGGAGCGGACGCTCGTCGCGGGCACGTCGGACGCGGCGGACGCGATCCGGCTGACCGGAACCGCGGGGCGCCTCGCCGCCGGCCTGGCAGCAGACTTCGTGGTCGTGCGCGGCCGCCCCTGGGAGGACATCGACGGCCTGACCGCGGACAGCATCGTCGCGGTCGTGGCGCGCGGCGAGGTGGTCAGCGGACGTCTGCCGGAATCCTCGGGGGCCCACGCCGGCCGGGAGTGATCTCCGTGCATGCCGGGGCGGGCGTTTCGTCTCGCTTCGCTCGCTCAACGACCGGTGGGGTGGGGCCGTCCAGGTTTGAGAATGATTATCAATAGCCGTAGGCTGGGGGCATGGCACGAAAGCTCCTCCTGCTCGCCGCGGTCGCGACGGCATCCGTCCTCGCGCTCGCCGGATGCAGCGGCGGTACCGCCGCCGCGAAAGACGACGGCCGCATCCGGGTGACCGCGTCGACCGACGTCTACGGGCAGATCGTGCAGGCGATCGGAGGGGATGCCGTGCAGGTGACCTCGATCATCGACAAGGCGAGCGAAGACCCGCACGAGTTCGAGGCGAGCGCGGCCGACCAGCTCGCGATCAACGACGCGCAGCTGATTCTTCAGAACGGCGCGGGCTACGACGCCTTCATGCAGCAGCTCGTCGCGGCGCGGCCGAAGCCGTCCGTTCCCGTCATCACGTCCGTCACGCTCTCCCCCGAGTGGCCCGGCGGCTCGGCGACCGCCACCCCCGACGGCTTCAACGAGCACGTCTTCTACGACCTCCGCACGGTCAAGTCCGTGGCATCGCGCATCGCGACCGACCTCGCCGACATCCACCCGGCGGACAAGCCCGGATTCACGAGCCGCCTCGCGTCGTTCACCGCGCAGATCGACGCCCTCCAAGCGCAGCAGGCGGCGATCGCGAAGAAGCGGGCGGGTGCGCACGCGTTCGTCACCGAGCCGCTGCCGGTGTACCTCATCACGGGCGCGGGACTGCGCAACGCCACCCCCGCCGCGTTCAGCGAGGCCGTCGAGGCCGGCAACGACGTGCCGCCGTCGACCCTGCTGCAGGCGAAGGCGCTGCTGGCGTCCGGGACCATCCACGTGCTGATCGCCAACTCGCAGGCGGGCGGCCCCGAGACCACCACGGTCATCGACCAGGCCAAGGCCCAACGCGTGCCAGTGCTGGAGTGGTCCGAGACAGTGCCTTCCGGGCTGACATACATTCAATGGATGCAGCGGAACCTCGACGAGCTCGCATCGGCACTGAAGTGACCCCGGTCCTGTCGATCTCCGGGGCCGCGCTCGAGCGCGACGGCCGCATTCTGTGGGAGGGTCTGGATCTCGACGTGCAGCCCGGCGAGCTCATCGCCGTGCTCGGGCCGAGCGGCTCCGGCAAGACCACGCTGCTGCGCGCCATCCTCGGCCTCGACCGTCTCTCAGCCGGCACCGTGACCGCGCTCGGCGCCCTTCGACAGGCTCAGGGACCGTCCGGAAGGCCGGGGAGCCGCGCGATCGGCTACGTGCCCCAGCAGCGCCCGCTGCCACGCGACACCGCACTGCGCGGCCGCGACCTCGTGCAGCTGGGCGTCGACGGACACCGCTTCGGCGTGCCGTTCCCGCGGCGCGGCACGCGCGCCCGCGTCGAC
>DATMTQ010000043.1:0-7113 GCA_035564095.1 Microbacterium sp.
GATCGCCTTGGCCGTGAGCGGGTTGTCGCCGGTGATCATCACGGTACGGATGCCCATGAGCCGCAGCTGCGCGAACCGCTCGCGCAGGCCGTCCTTGACGATGTCCTTCAGGTGGATGACGCCGAGCACCCGGCCGGACCCGCCCCCGGTCCCTGAGCCGCCCCCGGTCCCTGAGCCTGTCGAAGGGCCCTTCACCGCCACGACGAGCGGGGTGCCACCGGACTGAGCGATCTCGTCCGCAGCGAGGCTGACGGCCTCGCGGACGGATGCCGGCACCCCGCCCTCCTCGGCGAGCCACGCGAGCACCGCGGAGCCGGCGCCCTTGCGGATCATCGCTCCGTCGGCCAGGTCCAGTCCCGACATGCGGGTCTGCGCCGTGAACGGCACGACCTCGGCGCCGGTCGGACCGGTCACCGAGATCCCGCGGGATGCTGCGAGCTCCGCCACCGACACGCCCTCCGGCGTGGGGTCGGCCAGCGACGACAGCGCCGCGATGCGGGCGAGGTCTGCGGCATCCACCCCCTCGAGCGGGACGAAGTCGCTGGCGCGGCGGTTCCCGTAGGTGATGGTGCCGGTCTTGTCCAGCAGCAGCGTGGTGACGTCGCCCGCGGCCTCGACGGCGCGTCCCGACATCGCGAGCACGTTGTGCTGCACGAGCCGGTCCATGCCGGCGATCCCGATGGCCGACAGCAGCGCCCCGATCGTCGTCGGGATGAGGCACACCAGCAGCGCGATCAGCACCGGGACCGACACCGGCGCGGCGGCGTACGTGGCCAGCGGGTTCAGGGTCAGCACCACGATGACGAAGATGATCGTGAGGCTCGCGAGCAGGATGTTCAGCGCGATCTCATTGGGCGTGCGCTGCCGCGCGGCGCCCTCGACGAGCGCGATCATGCGGTCCACGAACGTCTCGCCCGGCTTCGACGTGATCTGCACGACGATGCGGTCCGACAGCACCCGGGTGCCGCCGGTGACGGCCGACCGGTCGCCGCCCGACTCGCGCACCACGGGGGCGGATTCGCCGGTGATCGCCGACTCGTCCACGGTCGCGATGCCGGCGACGATGTCGCCGTCCCCGGGGATGAGCTCCCCGGCCGCGACCACCACGATGTCGCGGAGTCGCAGCTCGCTGGATGCCGTCTCGACGAGCGCGGCGTGCTCGGCGAGGGCGTCCGCCTTCGCGTCGTACCCGGCGACCTTGCGCGCGGTGGTCGTGGTGCGCGTCTTGCGCAGCGTCGCCGCCTGCGCCTTGCCGCGGCCCTCGGCCACCGCCTCCGCGATGTTCGCGAAAAGCACGGTGAGCCACAGCCACACCGCGATTCCCCACGTGAACCCGGCCGGGACCTTCGCGCCGCCCGAGGTTCCCGCGCCGCCGAGGAACGGCTCGGCGACCGCGATGGCGGTGGTCAGCGCCGCGCCCACCCACACGAGGAACATGACCGGGTTGCGCCACTGCTCGGCGGGGTTGAGCTTGCGCAGCGCGCCGGGCACTGCCCGCACGAGCTGCTCCCCGCTGAACGCGCGGTCCGGGCTGTGCTTCGACTCCGGTTCGGGGGTGGCGACCGGGGCATCCACGATGCTCGTCATTTCACGAGTCCTTCCGCAAGGGGTCCGAGCGCGAGCACGGGGAAGTAGGTGAGCGCGGTGATGATGACCGAGACCACGGTCAGCAGCCCGACGAACTGCGGGCGGTGGGTCGGCAGCGTGCCGGCGGTGGACGGGATCCGGTCCTGTGCGGCGAGCGAGCCTGCCAGCCCCAGCACGAGGATCACCGGCACGAACCGCCCCAGCAGCATCACGACGCCGAGCGCGGTGGTCAGCCACGGGGTGTTCGCGGTCAGCCCGGCGAACGCGGAGCCGTTGTTGTTCGCGGCCGAGGTGAACGCGTAGACCACTTCGCTGAGTCCGTGCACGCCGGGGTTCAGGATGCTGGTCTTCTCGAGGTCGGCCCGCACCGCGGGGATCGCGAAGCTGACTGCCGTGCCGATGAGCACCAGGGCGGGCGTGACCAGGATGTACAGGCTCGACAGCTTGATCTCACGGGCGGAGATCTTCTTGCCGAGGTACTCCGGGGTGCGTCCGACGAGCAGGCCGCCGACGAAAACCGCGATCACGGCGAGGATCAGCATCCCGTACAGGCCGGACCCGACGCCGCCGGGGGTGATCTCGCCGAGCATCATCTCGACCATCGGGACCATGCCGCCGAGCGCGGTGTACGAGTCGTGCATGGAGTTGACCGCGCCGGTCGAGGTGGCCGTGGTGGATGCCGCGAACAGCGCGGATCCGAGGATGCCGAAGCGCTGCTCCTTGCCCTCCATCGCCGCGCCGGCCGCGTGCGGGGCGGCGCCTGCGCCTGCGGCCTCCAGCGAGCTCACCGCGATCAGCGCCGCCACGAAGACGACGACCATGACGGCGACGACCGCGTAGCCCTGCCGGTTGTCGCCGACCATGCGGCCGAACGTGCGGGGCAGGGCGAACGGGATCGCCAGCAGCAGCACCACCTCGAGCGCGTTCGTCCACGGCGTCGGGTTCTCGAACGGGTGGGCGGAGTTCGCGTTGAAGAACCCGCCGCCGTTGGTGCCGAGCTCCTTGATGGCCTCCTGCGAGGCGACCGGGCCGCCGGGGAGCTGCTGCACGGCGCCGGTGACGGTGTGCACGTCGACGAAGCCGGTGAAGTTCTGCACGACGCCGGCACTGATGAGGGCGATCGCGGCGATGAAGGCGAGCGGCAGCAGGATCTGCGTGACGGAACGGGTGAGGTCCACCCAGAAGTTCCCGATCGTGCCCGAGCGCCGGCTCGCGAAGCCCCGCACGAGGGCGACGGCGACGGCGATGCCGACCGCAGCCGACACGAAGTTCTGCACGGCGAGTCCGGCGAGCTGCACCGTGTAGCCGAGGGTCGTCTCCGGCGCGTACGACTGCCAGTTCGTGTTGGTCACGAACGACACGGCCGTGTTGAATGCCAGGCCGGCGGGCACGTTCGGCAGCCCCAGCGAGGACGGCAGCCACTGCTGCAGGCGCTGCAGCAGGTAGACGAACACCACTCCGACCACCGAGAAGGCGATGACCGAGCGGGCGTACGCCTGCCAGGTCTGCGCGGACGCCGAGTCCACGCCGATGAAGCGGTAGACGCCGCGTTCCACCCGCCAGTCCCGGACCGCGGTGAAGGTGCGCGCCATCCAGTCGCCGAGCGGAACATACAGCAGGGCGAGGATCAGGAGGATGCCGGCGGCCTGGAGCACGCCCAGCCAGGCGTCTGCGGCCGACACTAGAACCTCTCCGGGCGGATCAGGGCGACCACGAGATAGACGACGGCGGCGACGGCAAGCACGGCGCCGAGCACGGTGAACGCGGTCACAGCCGCTCCACCCCCTTGACGACGAGCCCCACCAGCGCGAACAGCGCGAGCGTCAGGGCGAGGAAGATCACATCGAGCACGTGCTCTATCTCACGCGCCCGCCGAGGGGGATGCCGGCATCCTGACGCTTCCCATGCACCCGGCCTCTTCGGCTCTACGGCATCCTCACGCCGAGGCCGCATTCGCCCGGGCCCGGGACGATGGACAGGCGAAATCGAGTCGCCCCCGACGTCGCCGGGGGTGAACGACGAATTCCCCTGTACAACGTCCGGCCCACCACTGCTCTCCCCGGTGTCAGCATGGATCCATGCGCTCCCGACATCTCAGCACCGTCATCCACCGCGCTCCGACCGAGGTCGCGGCGTACTTCGGCGACCCCGGCAACCTGCCCGAGTGGGCCGCTGGCCTGACGGGCACGGCCGTGCGGCGCGACGGCGCCGCCCTCATCGTGCCGACGCCGATGGGCGACTGGCGCATGCGATTCGCCGAGCCGAACGACTTCGGCGTGCTCGACCACTGGGTCACCGACCACACCGGCACCGTGACCTACAACCCGGTGCGCGTGATCGAGCATCCGGAGGGCGCCGAGGTGATCTTCACGCTGCGGCAGCGGGACATGACCGACGAGCAGTTCGAGCAGGATGCCGCGGCGATCGCCGCCGATCTGGAGACCCTGCGAACAGTGCTGGAAGCCCCCGGTCGCTGAGCCCGTACCCCGGTCGCTGAGCCTGTCGAAGCGCCCCGCCACTTCCATCATCCCACGGTGCAGGGGCCTTGTCGCAAGGGCCCCGCGACGCGCACAATGGCTGATCGCACCGCGAATCACACGATGCTCTCCGGTGTGAGGAAGGAATGTCGAATGCAGCTGTCCGAGTCCGTCTTCGCCCTGTCCGACCACAGCGCCGCGAAGGCCGCGTCACACTTCATCGCCGCTGACGAGGAGCACTTCGCCCGCGTCGCGGCGGCCGTCCGCGCTCAGATCGCGCGCCTGTCCGTCCGCCTCGAGGCCGAGCGCCGCGCCCCCGCGGGGCAGGGGCAGAAGGCGCTCGACCGCGACCAGAACGTGCGGCGCCTGGCCGCCGAGATCCGCACGCTCGAGCGCTACCGCGTCGACGCGTGCCTCGGCCGCATCACGCCGGAGCACGGCGCCCCGGTCTACATCGGCCGGTTCGGGCTCGCGGACGCCGACGGCATCCGGCTGCTCGTCGACTGGCGCGCCCCGGCCGCGGAGCCGTTCTTCGCCGCCACGCACGCGCACCCGCAGGGGCTCGTCGCGCGCCGCCGGTACCGCTGGAGCCGCGGCCGCGTCTGCGACTACTGGGACGAGGCGTTCACCGACGACATCCCCGCCGACGTCGTGCTCGACGACGACTCCGCCCTGCTCGCGAGCCTCGGTCGCACGCGCACCGGCCGCATGCACGACGTGCTCGCGACGATCCAGGCCGATCAGGATGCCGCGATCCGCGCCGACGCGCAGGGCGCGCTCGTCATCGAGGGCGGGCCGGGAACCGGCAAGACCGTGGTCGCGCTGCACCGCGCCGCTTACCTGCTGTACGCCGATCCGCTGCTGTCCGCGGGACGCGGGGGCGTGCTCGTCGTCGGGCCCCATGCCCCGTACCTGGCGTACGTCGAGGACGTGCTGCCGAGCCTCGGCGAGGAGGGCGTGCTCACCGCGACGCTGCGCGACATGCTGCCCGAGGGCCCCGCGGCGCTGGCCGAACAGGACCCCGAGGCATCCCGCCTCAAGGCGGGCGCGGACCTCGTGGCGGCGGTCGAGCGGGCAGCATCCCTTTACGAGGCCGTCCCCGAGCAGGCGCTTGTCGTCGAGACTCCGATCGCCGACCTCGCGCTCACGCCCGACGATTGGGCGGACGCGTTCGACAGCGCCGAGTCCGGCATCCCGCACAACGAGGCGCGCGCCCAGGTGCGGCAGACGCTGCTGGACATCCTGTACACCCGCCTGGTGCGCGCAGTCGGCGAGGAGGATGCCCCCTCCCGTGCGGCCGCGGACCTCATGTTCGGCCAGAACGGCTCGCTCGCGGCGGCGTTCGACCGGGCGTGGCCGCTGCTGGACCCGGTGGGGCTCGTGGCATCCCTCTGGGAGAACCCCGGATTCCTGCGGCGGTGCGCGCCGCGGCTCACCGATGCCGAGGTGGCCGTGCTGCAGCGGGACGACCCGCGCGCCTGGACCGTCGATGACCTTCCGCTGCTCGACGCTGCCCGCGCGTGCGTCGGCGACCCCGGCGTGGAGCAGCGCCGGCGGCAGCGGCAGCGGGCGCTCGCCGCGCAGCAGGAGGAGATGGAGCGCGTCATCGAGCACCTCATCGAGGCCGACGACTCCGAGCTGAAGCTCATGACGATGCTGCGCGGGGAGGATGCCCGCGAGTCGCTGATCGACGAGGCCGAACTGCCCGCCGAGGAGGGCGACGCGCTCGCCGGCCCGTTCGCGCACGTCATCGTCGACGAGGCGCAGGAGCTCACCGACGCCCAGTGGGCGATGCTGCTGCGCCGGTGCCCGTCGCGCAGCTTCACGATCGTCGGCGACCGCGCGCAGGCCCGGCACGGGTTCGCCGAGTCGTGGGAGGACCGCCTCGCGCGGACCGGGCTCCGCGGCATCCGCACCGCCACCCTGTCGGTCAACTACCGCACGCCCGAGGAGGTGATGGATGCGGCGGCCCCGGTCATCCGCGCCGTGCTGCCGGACGTCACCGTGCCGAGGTCCATCCGCCGCAGCGGGATGCCGGTGCGCCACGGCGCGCTCGCCGACCTCGACGCGCTGCTGCGGGACTGGCTCGCCGCGCACGATGAGGGTGTCGCTTGTGTCATCGGCGACCCGGTGTTCGTCGCCGAGCGCGCGCCGGTCGACCGGGTGCAGGCGCTCACCCCCGTGCTGGCGAAGGGACTGGAGTTCGACCTCGTCGTGCTGATGGACCCCGCGGGCTTCGGCACCGGCATCGAGGGGGCCGTCGACCGCTACGTCGCCATGACCCGCAGCACCGCCGAACTCGTCATCCTCACCTGACGCCGCCGCGTTTCGTCTCGTCGCTTCGCTCCTCGCTCAACGACCGGGGATCCCCCGATCCGCCATCCCCGTCCCCTCGATGTTGACTTGCCCTAGATGTACGCCTCGCCCGGCGTGTCGCGTACATCTAGGGCAAGTCAACATCGTGTGGACGCCGCCATCGCGGGGCGCCCGGGATGCGGGGCCATCAGCCGAGAGCGTCGCGCAGGCGCTCGAGGGCGGGGATCGCGGCGGCGATGGCGGCGCGGTCCGCGGGGCTGAGCCCTGTGGCAGCCTCGGTCACGACCTGCGCGGAGGCCCGGTCGAACCGCGAGAACAGGTCGAGGGCCCGGTCGGATGCCTGCACCTCGACGCCGCGCCCATCGCCGGCCG
This sequence comes from Microbacterium sp., assembly GCA_035564095.1. GTDB lineage: Bacteria > Actinomycetota > Actinomycetes > Actinomycetales > Microbacteriaceae > Microbacterium. The sequence continues at coordinate 6,753 of DATMTQ010000043.1, forward strand.
CGGGCCGCCGCGCCACGAGACCGGACCGCTCCATCGCCTTCAGCAGGTTGCTGATCGTGGACCGCTGCACACCGAGCCGGTCGGCCAGCGCGCTCGGGGCGAGCACCGTACCCGCAGGCAGCGCGCGGATCACCTCGATCTGCGCATCCGGGACGTCGGGCAGGTGCTCCCGCGACCGGGCAGCGACCAGCAGCACCCGCCGCAGCGGCGAGACGACCGCGGCGAGGCGCCCGGCATCCAGCTCGCTCACCGCACCACGCTCAGCGACGCGCGCTCGTTGAGCACGGCCGGATCGAAGCCCGCGGTGCGCTTGTAGGCGGCCGCGATCTCCTCGAGCTCGGCCTGCGGGATCACGTCGCGG
>DATMTQ010000044.1:0-9545 GCA_035564095.1 Microbacterium sp.
GCAGCTGTGCATCCCGATCATCCTGCCGTGCGCGGGTCCTACGCCGACGCCGACTCCCTCGCCGACGCCGACCCCGTCGCTGCCCGGTGTGACGCTGCCGCTGCCGGCGCCGAGTGTGCCCGGGGTCACGGGCGGCGTGCAGCCCGGCGGCATCCTGCCGGTGCCGACGCCCGGCGTCATCCCCGCGGCGCCGTCCACGAAGCAGTCGGTGCCGGTGTCGGCGCTGCCGAAGGACGACAGCATGGTGTTCACACAGCCGTCGGCGCAGCTCGGAGTCGCGTCACTGTCGTTCACCGGCCTGAAGGGCATCACCCTGGTCAGCGTGCCGCTCGCGGACGGGTCGCGCATCCCCGCACTGCGCCTGCGCGCGGACAGCATCACGATGGACGGCTTCGCCCTGACGGTGCGCAAGGCGACCGGCCCGATGCTCATCACGAAGGCCGACCGGATGCAGCTGAAGGGTGACGTCACGGTGTACCTGAACTCCGTCACCGCGACCGACTCGGCCGGCAAGTCGCTGACGCTGGGGGCGGACACCCCGCCGCCGAAGGACGGCATCACGCCCACCCTGCTGCGGGTGACGCTCGGCCTCGTCGGCACCCGCGCAGACGAGATCATCTACACGAACACGGACCAGCAGCTGAAGGGCTGAACCGACGCATCCGGTGGCGCATCACGAGGCATCCCGCCCCACCGGCGGAGGCGCCGGCACGAGTGAGCCGGAGTCGGCCGTCGTCCGGATCGGTCATGTCCCGGGTCGGGTCGGTCGTCCGGGGTCACTCGCTGCGGGAGTCGACGGTCAGATCGTCGGCGGGCACGTCCGGCTCATCGAGCCCGAAGCTGATCACGCGTTCGGGGATGATCAGGATCACGGGGTGGCCGTCGGCATCCGTCGTCGCCTCACCGCGGCCGCGGATCTCGACACATCGCGGGCGCCAGGGGCGGACCGAGGCGAGGTCGTCGACGACGAACGCGACCCGGCCGTTCGCGGCGATGTTGCGGTACTTGCGGCTCTGCTCCATCCGGTAGCCGTGGATCTCGACGACGCCCGTCTGCGGATCGACGCGGAAGCCGACGGGACTGACCTGCAGCGTCCCGTTGGGCTGCTGACTGGCGATCCGGCCGAGCGCCTGCGAGGCCAGATACGCGAGTTCGGTTTCGGTGAAGGTCACGGCTGCCTCCCTGCAGATGCCTGCTCCCATTAGACGCCCGCAGAAGGATGCCGGGGTCGGTCGCGGCCACCTCGCTAGGGTCGGGGAATGGGCATTCTCGTGCGTCGGGTGGCGGCATCCGATCAGGACCAGTGGGCAGAGCTGTACGCGGGCTATCGGGACTTCTATCGCCTGCCGGAGGATCCGCGGGTGGTCGCGACCACCTGGTCGTGGGTGCTCGGCGAGGAGTTCCAGATGTTCGGCCTGGTCGCGGAGTCGGACGGACGGCTCGTCGGCCTCGCCAACCTGCGCTGGTTCGCGCGCCCCTCGGCGGGGCGCATCGGTCTGTACCTGGACGACCTGTTCACCGCGCCCGAGTCCCGCGGATCGGGTGCCGGCACCGCGTTGCTGACGGCGGCATCCCGCATCGCCGCGGAGCGCGACGCGCAGGTGGTGCGCTGGATCACGGCATCCGACAACGCCATGGCCCGCCGACTGTACGACCAGGTCGCCACCGCGACCCACTGGGTCACGTACGACATGGCTCCGCGCCTCTGACGCGCGGCACGCAGCATCCAGCCGGTTCAGCCACGGCAGGTGCCGGAGCCGCTGTCCTCGTACGACATCGCCGACGCGGGCGCACCGGGCGCGGCCAGCGCCGGCCGGTACGAGAACGCGTAGCCGCTCGGCTCGAGCGTGAAGTCCATCACGCCGTAGCCCTGGTCGAACGCGGTCACGACGTTCGGGTTGGCGTACCCGCCGTCGGCGTCGGTCGCGGTCGTGTCGATCGCCTCGCCGCCGGTGCCGATGACGAACTCCGGGATGCCGTGCGTCGTGTCGACCTGCCCCGCGGGGTTCATCGGCTTGAAGCGGGCGTACGCGTGCTCGTGCCCGTTGAGGATGAGCGTCGCGTGGTTCTGGTAGAGCAGCTTCCACCAGGCATCCGCCGCAGCGCCCTCCTGGCTGTCCACGCCGGGCGCGGAGGCGGCGAGCGTCGCGGTGCCGGTGCTGGTCGAGCTGAAGGTCGGCTGGTGCCAGTACGCGATCGTGCAGGGCCGGTCGTTCGTCCGCAGATCCTGGCCGAGCCAGCGGGTCTCCTGCGCGAGCAGGCCGTCGCCGGTCGTGGAGCAGTCCTCGCCGAACGCGGGGGAGTTGCACTCCGCGTTCAGCGAGACGATGTGCCAGTTGCCGAGGTCGTACGAATACCAGCCCTGGGTGGTCGACGAGTCGGTGCCGGCCTGGCCGTCGGCGTTCGGGACCCCGGCCTGGTCGTGCCCGTTGAAGTAGGCGAAATACCCGTCGCCGTTCTGCCCGGCCTCGTGGTCGCCCTTCTTCGTGTACGCGTAGTACTCGTGGTTGCCCGGCGCCGGGTGCGAGAGGAACTTCAGGCCGCCCCAGGCCTGCTCGAACGAGGCCTCGAAGTCGCTCAGCTTGCCGACCTGGTACTGCTCGTCGCCCAGCAGCGCCACGGCATCCGGATGCATTCCGTCGGCCTGAGCCGCCGTCGCGAACTCGGCGTCGTAGCCGCCCAGCGTGGGGCTGCCGCACTTGAGCGCACTCGGGGTGGACGCGTTCTCGGGGTCGTCGGGCTCGCACGCGATGTCCCCGACGGCGGCGAGCGTGTAGGTGCGGCCGGCGCTCTGGGCGGTCGCACCATGGCCCGTCGTCCCGTCGTACGGCCACCCGTTGCCGAGGTTCTGGGCGACGGCCGCGCCGGAGACACCGAGGATGCCGGCGGCGACCACACCGCCGGCGATGAGGGAGAGCTTGCGGGAGCGGGCGAGCATGGAGACTCCTGGTTCGTCGGGTCCGCTGCGGGCGGACCGGCCGCCAGAGAGCCTCGCATCGCGCCGTCACGGGCGGATGAACGCGGGAGGACCGCAGGATGAACGCCGCTCAGCCGTCGCGGCGGGTCGCGGCGACCGCGACGTCCAGCAGCTCCCGGCTCGCCGGGCCGAGGTCGCGCGGGCCGCCGCGCCACAGGGCGGTGATCGGCCGGGTGAGCGGCTCCGTCGCGATCGGCACCTCCCGGAGGCGCCCGAGGCGCAGATCATCGGCGACGGCCAGTCGCGACAGCAGCGCCGGGGCGAGACCCTCCACGACGGCGGAGCGGACCGCGGCGGATGCCGGCAGCTCGATGGCCGGCGCAGCCGGGTCGTGCCCCAGACGCTCGCGGACGGCATCCTCCCACGCCCACCGGGTGCCGCTGCCTTCCTCGCGCGTGGCCAGCGGGGTGCGGGCGACGTCGGCGAGCTCGACGGTGCGCCCGGTCCAGGGATGCCCCGGCGCAACCACCAGCACCAGTTCGTCGCTCGCGACCTGCGTGTGGGCGAGTCCGGACGGCAGACGGGAGGACTCGATGATCCCCAGGTCGGCGCGGCCGCCGCGCACCAGGTCGGCGACCTGCGCGCTGTTGGCCGAGATCAGCCGCACCGCGGTGGGCATGCGGCCTGCGGCATCCTGACGCGCCCGCAGCGCGACCAGCCAGCGCGGCACCAGGTGCGCCGCCACGGTCTGGCTCGCCGCGACCGTGAGCTCGCGCCGGTGCTCGTCGCGCAGCATCTCGACCCCGGAGGCGAAGTGCGCGGCCGCGGCGAGCACCTCCTCGGCCCAGGAGGTCACGGTCTCGCCGGCGGGCGTGGGATGCGTGCCCTGCGGGGAACGGCGGAACAGCTCCAGCCCGAGCCGGCGCTCGAGGCCGCGGATCCGCGCCGACGCGGACTGCTGCGTGATGCCGAGATCGCGGGCTCCGGCGGCGATCGACCCCCGGCGCACGACGGCCGCGAGCAGTTCGAGCGCATCGATCTCGGGCACATGCTGCATGGGTGCTCCTTCGTGTGGACCGGTCGTCGAGCGAGCGCGGCGAGACGAAACGCGGATGCCTGCGGGCGGACAGGATACAAGTCTGGACTGTATCCCCATCGACGATAGCCGTCTACCGCGCATCGCGGTGGCGCGGGAGCGTAGAGGCATGCACGTCACCCCGCTGCCCACGCTTCCGCGGCGCCTGAGCCTGCGCGCCGTCGACGTGTCGGCCGGGATGCTGCTCTGCCTGGCGATCGCGGCCGCATCGACCGTGATCGGCCGGCTGGTGCCCGTGGTCGGCTCCACGCTTCCGGCCGTCGTGATCGGGGTCGTCATCGCGCTCATGCGCCGCCCGGCCGCGCGCCTGGAACCCGGCATCCACTACTCGAGCACGTTCCTGCTGCAGCTCGCGATCGTGCTGCTGGGTGCGCAGCTCTCGCTGCCGGTCATCCTGCAGGTCGGCGCGGAATCGCTGCCGGTCATGGTCGGCAGCCTCACGGTGTGCCTGGTCGGCGCGCGGCTCGTCGGACGTGCGCTGAAGGTGGAGCCGCGGCTGCGCACGCTCGTCGGGGTGGGCACGGGCATCTGCGGAGCATCCGCCGTCGCGGCCGTCTCACCCGTGATCGGGGCCGCGAGCGTCGAGATCGCCTACGCGGTCTCGACGATCTTCCTGTTCAACGTGCTCGCGATCGTGCTCTTCCCCCTGCTCGGCCACGCCCTGCACCTGGACCCGCACACGTTCGGCCTGCTCGCCGGCACCGCCGTCAACGACACCAGCTCGGTGGTCGCGACCGCGAGCGTGTTCGGTGCGGCCGCGCTCGGGTTCGCCGTGGTCGTGAAGCTGGTGCGCACGCTCATGATCATCCCGATCAGCATCGGGCTGTCGATCATCGAGGCGCGGCGGTCGGCGGGCGGCATCCGGATGACTCCGCGCCGCGCGCTGCGGCTCGTGCCCTGGTTCCTCGTCGGGTTCGTCGTGATGGCGCTGGTGAACTCCGCCGGGGTCATCCCGCTCGGGATGCGGGGAGGGCTCGTGCAGGTCAGCCAGTTCCTCATCGCGACGGCGCTCGCCGGCATCGGGCTGTCCACCGACCTGCCCGCGCTGCGCCGGGCGGGCTGGCGGCCGCTCGCACTCGGGGCGATCCTCTGGGTGCTGGTGACCGCGACCTCGATCGCGATCATCGCCGCCACCGGGTTCGGCCGCCCTCGGTAGGCTGGGACGGTGCTGCTGAGCGACCGCGACATCCGGGCCGAGATCGACGACGAGCGGATCGGGCTCGACCCGTGGGATCCGGCGATGGTGCAGCCGTCGAGCGTCGACGTGCGGCTCGACCGGTACTTCCGGCTGTTCGACAACCACAAGTACCCGTTCATCGACCCGGCGACCCCGCAGCCCGATCTGACGCACCTCGTGGAGGTCGCGCCCGACGAGCCGTTCATCCTGCATCCCGGCGAGTTCGCGCTCGGGTCGACGTTCGAGCAGGTCACCCTGCCGGACGACGTCGCCGCCCGCCTCGAAGGCAAGTCCTCGCTCGGCCGCCTCGGACTGCTGACGCACTCGACGGCCGGGTTCATCGACCCCGGGTTCTCGGGGCACGTGACCCTCGAGCTGTCGAACGTCGCGACCCTGCCGATCAAGCTGTGGCCGGGCATGAAGATCGGGCAGCTGTGCTTCTTCCGGCTCTCGTCCGCGGCCGAGGCGCCCTACGGATCGGGCCCCTACGGCAACCGGTACATGGGACAGCGCGGGCCGACGGCATCCCGCTCGTTCCAGAACTTCCACGTCACCGACGTGGGCGTGACGGACGCCGGCGCCTACGGCGAGTGAGCCGCGCCCGCGCACGCGGGACTTGCGCGGGCTGATGCGCGCTGAGCTTGTCGAAGCGCGGGTGTGGGGTGCCCTTCGACAGGCTCAGGGCGCGGGGACAGGCTCAGGGCGCGGGGGGTGATGCGCGCTGAGCTTGTCGAAGCGCAGGTGCGAGGTGCCCTTCGACAGGCTCAGGGGCCGGGGGCAGGCTCAGGGCGCGGGGACAGGCTCAGGGCGCGGCGGGGTCAGTGGGCGGTGACGACGCCGACGAGGTCGTGGATGATCACGGCGGCGGCGCGGGCGCCCTGGCCGGCGGCGACGATGAGCTGCTGCGGGCCGGGGGCGGCGGCATCCCCCGCGGCGTACAGGCCGGGCACGCTGGTGCGGCCCGACCGATCGGCGGCGAGGTGGCCGTGCGCGTCGGTGTCGGCATCCAGCCCGTCGAGGAACTCCACCGCCGGGTCCCACACCGGCCGCACGAAGCCGCCGGCGATCGGCACGGTCTCGCCCGACGCGACGGCGATGCCGGTCAGCGTGCCGCGGTCGCCGACGAGCTCGGTGATGGGCTCGCGGACGACGCGGATGCCGGATGCCACGAGCTCCGCCTCGTCGGCGGCATCCACCACGTCGGCGCCGTGCGTGAAGACGATGAGGTTGTCCGACCAGCGGGCCACGAGCCGGGCGCGACCGGCGAGGTCGGGGGTCTGGCCGATGAGGGCGAGCGGCTGGTCGCGCAGCTCCCACCCGTCGCAGGCGGCGCAGCTGAACAGGCTCATGCCGTAGAAGCCGCGGATGTTGGGCACGTCCGGCAGCGTCTCGCGCAGTCCCGTGGCCGCGAGCACCGACCGGGCGCGGATCACGGCGGGCGCGCCCCGGCCGTGCACCGACCCGACGAAGCCGTCGGCGTCGCGCCCCACCGACGTCACGCGCGTGCGGCGGTGGACGACCACGTTCGGGTACGCAGTCAGCTCGTCGCGGGCGATGGCGCGCAGCTCCTGCGGCGGAATGCCGTCGCGGGTGAGGAACCCGTGCGAGCGCAGCGTGGCCGCATTGCGCGGCCGGTCGGCGTCGATGACCGCCACCGTCGCCCGGGCGCGGCCGAGGTTCAGCGCGGCGGAGAGCCCGGCCGGACCTCCGCCGACGATGAGCACGTCGACCGAGAGGGCCTCGGCCGCCGGGTTCGGGTGAGCGGTCATGACGGTGTCCCGATCAGGCGTTCGCGGCGACGGTGTCGCGCGAGACGGCGACCTGCGTCTCGCGCTCGACGACCTTGACGCGCTCGCGGGTGTACGGGTGGCTCTCGCCGAGGGCGCGCTCGTGGGCGTCGAGCTGCAGCCAGCCCTCCCACGTGGTGAACTCGACGCCGCGGTCGTTCAACAGGGCGAACAGGTCGGTCTGGGCCGCCGGAGCAGCCGAGGTGCCGGAATCCCCTGCAGAACGTCCCGCGCGGGCGAGTGCGTCCTCGACCACGTGGCCGATGGTCTCGAGGGCGTCGGACTTGGTGTGGCCGATGAGCCCCACCGGGCCGCGCTTGATCCAGCCCGTGGCGTAGAGCCCGTCGATCGGCGAGCCGTCGGCCGAGACGACGCGGCCCTCCACGTTCGGCACGACGCCGCGGCGCTCGTCGAACGGGGCGTCCACCACGGGCGTGCCGTAGTAGCCGACCGCGCGGTAGACCTGGCCGACCGCGATCTCGCGGAACTCGCCGGTGCCGGTGACCGACCCGTCGGCACCGGGCACGGTGCGCTCGAACCGCACGGCCTCGACGCCGGTCTCGGCCGACCCCAGCACCTCGACGGGCGCGTGGTAGAAGTGCAGGTGCAGGCGCCGGCTCGCCTCGCCGACGGGACGCGTGCGCCACTGCTGCAGCGTGCGCAGCATCACCTTGTACTGGTTGTTCGGCGCCACCCAGTCGTCGAGGTACTGGAAGTCCTCGTCGTGCAGGATGATGTCGACGTCGCGCACCTCACCGAGCTCGCGCAGCTCGATGGGGGTGAACTTGATGTCCTGCGGTCCGCGCCGGCCGAACACGTGCACGTCGGTGACGGACGACTCGGCGAGGCCCGCGAGCACGTTGTCGGGCGCTTCGGTGGAGCGCAGGTCGGGCTCGTGCTTGGCCAGCACGCGTGCGACGTCGAGCGCCACGTTGCCGTTGCCGATGACCGCGACGGATGCCTCGGGCAGGTCCCACGTGCGCGGCACGTCGGGGTGGCCGTCGTACCAGGCGACGAAGTCCGCGGCGCCGAACGAACCGGGCAGGTCGATGCCGGGGATGTCGAGGGCGGCATCCCGGATCGCGCCGGTCGCGATGATCACGGCGTCGTAGCGCTCGCGCAGCTCATCGAGGGCGATGTCGCGACCCACCTCGACGTTGCCGATGAAGCGGATGACGCCGGCATCCAGCATCTCGTGCAGCGACGTCACGATGCCCTTGATGCGGGGGTGGTCGGGCGCGACGCCGTAGCGGATCAGGCCGTACGGCGCGGGCAGCGACTCGAACAGGTCGATCGCGACGGTGCCGCCCTGCTGGGCCACCGCGGTGGCGAGCAGGTTGCCGGCGTAGATGCCGGCGGGGCCGGCTCCGACGATGGCGACGTTGAGGTCGAGGGAGGTCACAGGGCGGCTTCCTTTCCAGAGGCGGTGTCGCTCGAGCTGAAGTGCGAGGGGGCGTAGGGGCTGAGGCGCACGACGTCGCCGACCACGACGACGGCGGGGGAGCGCACGCCGCGCGCGGCCGCCTGGTGCGCGATGGTCTCGAGGGTTCCGACGGTGACGCGCTGGCCGTCGCCGAAGCCGTCCTCGATGATGGCGACGGGGCAGGATGCCCCGCGGTCGCCGCGGCCGAGGGTCATGGCCGCGTGGGCGAGGGTGCCGACGCCCATGAGCAGCACGACGGTGTGGTCGCGGCCGCCGCCGAGCTCGGTGATCTGGTCGTGCCCGGTGACGACGGTGAACGCCGTCGCGAGGCCGCGGTGGGTGAGCGGGATGCCCGCGATCGCCGGCACCGAGATGGCGCTGGTGACCCCCGACACGACGTGCACGTCGATGCCGCGCTCGCGGCAGTGGGCGAGCTCCTCGCCGCCGCGGCCGAAGATGTAGGGGTCGCCGCCCTTGAGGCGCACGACGGTCTTGCCCTGCTCGGCGAGCTGGACGAGCAGGGCGTTGATGGCGTCCTGCGGCACGGCGTGGTGGCCGGGCCGTTTGCCGACGTCGACGATCTCGGCCTTCAGCTGCACGCCCTCGGCGGCCAGGCCGTCGAGCACGCCGCGGGCGCCCAGGCGGTCGGCGACGATGACGTCGGCGGATTCCAGGGCGCGCAGGCCGCGCAGAGTGATGAGACCCGGGTCGCCGGGTCCGGCGCCGACGAGCAGCACGAGTCCGCGTGCGGGTGCGCCGTGCGACGCGCCGGCGGGAGGAGGCGTGGGGATCATCGCGTTTCTCCTTGCAGAAGGCCCCGGCCGCGCAGCATCCGGCGCTCGAGCGGGGCGAAGACGACGAGTTCGACCAGGATGCCGATCGCCAGGATCACGATGATCGTCGCGAGCACCGACGAGATGTCGGCGAGCTGGCGGGAGGTGTTCAGCAGCGTCCCCAGACCGAACCCCATGGTGCCGCCGCCCGTGATGATCTCGGCGGCCATGAGCGACCGCCACGAGAACGCCCAGCCCTGCTTGAGGCCGGCGACGTATCCGGGCAGGGCCGCGGGAAGCACGATGAGGGATGCCAGGCTCCAGCGCTTCGCGCCGAGCACCTGTCCGACGCGGCGCAGCTGAGGCGGCACC
>DATMTQ010000045.1:0-7760 GCA_035564095.1 Microbacterium sp.
CGCGAACGGCTCGGCCTCGGCGACGTCGACCGGCGCGGGGTGCGCCATGAGCGCGAAGTCCAGTTCGGTGAACGCGCCGCGCTCGAGCAGCTCGATCTTTCCGCCGTAGCCCTCCTCGGCAGGGGTGCCGATCACCTCGACGGTGATGCCGAGCTCGTCGGCGACCTCGGAGAGCGCGATCGCTCCCCCGACGCTCATGGCCGAGATGAGGTTGTGGCCGCACGCGTGCCCGAGCCCCGGGATCGCGTCGTACTCCGCGAGGAATCCGACGGTGAAGCCGTCGCCCGAACCGCGGACCGCGCGGAACGCGGTCTCCAGCCCCAGGTAGGGCTGCTCCACGGCGAATCCGTGCCGTTCGAGCACACCCGCGACGCGCGCCGACGACCGCGCCTCCTGCCAGCCGAGCTCCGGGTCTGCGTGGAGATCGTTCGAAAGCGTCACCAGCTCGTCGGCCACGTCGGCCAGGCCGTCCGCGACCCTCGTCTTGAGCACCTCCCGCTCACTCATCGCCGGGGACTCCGTACGACGGCGCTGCGGAGGGATCGATACCGCGCGTGACGTAGTCGTCGCGCTGCGGCAGCCACCGCTCGAGCAGGTCGCCGAGCTCGGCGATCGGGTCGCCCTCGGTCCAGTCGACGCGCAGGTCCGTGACGCGCCAGCCGGCGTCGCGCACCACGGAGAGCCCGGCGGAGTGCACCGGGCCCGCCTCGCCGCCGGCGTCCCGCGCCGCGGTCATCGCGGCGAGCAGGCGCACCTCGAGGTCGCCGGATGCCGCCGTGAACGCGTCCACCATCAGCTGCGGGATGCCGGCAGAGGCTAGCATGTTGCCCCCGGTCACGACGCCGGCGCCGGACGCGTCGCCGAAGACGCCGAGCGCCTGCGGCCCCGAGTAGGCGGCGGTGCGGCCGGCGTCGTCCACCACGAGGATCTGCCGGAACTCGATGTGCGGGGCGGCATCCACCACGGCCTGCAGGGCCTCGTCGGCGGGCAGGCCGGCGTGCAGCCGGTCGAGCACCGCGGGACCCAGCCGCGGGTCGGTGATGTTCTGCGAGTTGACGCCGCCGATGTCGTCGGCCAGGTGCACGCAGCGGGCGGCGACCGCCGGTGACGACGAGCAGATCGCAGAGCCGAACGCGCCGGAGTCGTCCCGGGCGACGATGGAGAACGTCACTTGTCCGCTCCGGAGATGACCGCGGTGGCGTCGATCTCGACGAGCCACTCCGGGCGGGCGAGGGCGCTCACCACGATGCCGGTCGACACCGGGAACACGCCCTTCAGCCAGCGGCCCATCACCTGGTAGACGGTCTCCCGATAGCGCGGGTCGATGAGGTACACGACCACCTTCACGATGTCGTCGAGCGACGAGCCGGCTTCGTCGAGCAGCATCGCGATGTTCGCCATGGCCTTCTCGGCCTGCGCCTCCACGTCGCCGATGCCGACCGACTCCCGGGTCTCGAGGTCCTGTCCGATCTGGCCGCGCAGGTACACGACGCCGTTCGCGACGACGGCCTGGCACAGGTCGTTGTCGAGGTTCTGCTCGGGGTAGGTGACCTTGGTGTTGAACGGACGGATGCGGGTGTGGTTGGTCATCGGGCAGCTCCAGAGACGGCGAGGGCGGGTTCGTGGACGGTGGGGTGCGCGTCGTCGTACGCGCGGTACGACCGCTGGATGCCGATCTGATCGGCGAGGTACTTGGCGTCGTGCCAGACGCCCCAGATGAAGCTCGACCCGCGGCGGGACTGCCACGGCAGCCCGAGGAAGTACACGCCGGGCTCGGCCGAGACGCCGCGCTGGTGGCGGGGGCGGCCGCGCTCGTCGAACGTGTCCACCTCGAGCCAGCCGTAGTCGGCGCCGAAGCCGACGGCCCAGACGATGCTGGTGATGCCGGCGGCGGCGAAGTCGAGCTCCAGGATCGGGTCGGTGACGCACGCCGGATCGGCGCCGAGCACATGCGCCTCGGGCTCCTCGGGCAGGTCGAGTCCGTTGCGCGCGACGAAGGCGTCGGCCTCCTGCAGCAGGCCGAGGTAGTTCGCGTCGCCGGCGGCGAGGTTCCTCGCGAGATCCGGTGCGAAGCCCATGACGCCGTCCGCGTACGCGCCGGCGCGGCCGAGCAGCGTGATCCCGGATGCCGCGAGCCGGCGGAAGTCGACGGTGCGGCCGCCGTTCGCCCCGCTCACCGCGATCGTGACGTGCTCCGCGCCGGCCGCGGGGGTCGCGGCATCCCATTTGCCGAGCACGCCCAGCCAGTAGCAGAAGTCGCGGCCGCGGTAGCTGCGCGGAGGCCGGTCGTGCGGGCCGACGGCGAGGTACACGTCGCGGCCCGAAGCCCGCAGCTCGTCCGCGATCTGCACGCCCGACGACCCGGCGCCGACCACGAGCACGCCGCCCTCCGGCAGCTGGTCGGGGCGGTGGTAGGCGCTCGAATGGAGCTGGTGGATGCCGGCGTCCTCGGGCACGACGGCGGGGACGATCGGCGTCTGGAACGGGCCGGTCGCGGCGACGATGTAACGCGCGTCGATGGTGCCGTCGCTCGTCTCGGCCCGGAATCCGGGGCGGCCCGCCTTCTTGCGCACCGACGTCACGTCGACGCCGGTGCGGATCGGGGCCGCGAACCTCGCCGCATACGCTGCCAGGTACTCGGCGACCTGGTCCTTGCCGGCGAAGGCATCGGCATCCAGGTCGAACTCCATGCCCGGGAAGCGGTCGTGCCAGGCCGGGCCGTTGGCCACCAGCGAGTCCCAGCGCCACGAGCGCCACCGCTCCGCCACACGGTCGCGCTCCACCACGATGTGCGGCACGCCTCCGCGGGTCAGATGCTCGCTCATCGCGATGCCGGCCTGGCCGCCACCGACGACCAGCACCTCGGTCTGCTCGCTCGACATCCGTGCCTCCATGTATCCCGTCGAAATCCTTCTCTTCGATCGTTCCCCGTCGGCCTGCATCTGTACAGTTCACAAACTCGACGTGCTGCATCAATTCAGTTGATACGATCTGCTCCATGGCACGCCTCGGTCGCCCCGACATGACCCTCGTCCAGCTGCGCTACTTCGTCGCGGCGGCGACGAGACGCTCGATGACCGAGGCATCCCTCGACCTGCACGTCGCCCAGTCGGCGGTCTCGACCGCGATCGCGCAGCTGGAGCGGTCGCTCGGCGTGCAGCTGTTCGTGCGTCAGCGCAGCAAGGGACTCGCGCTCACGGATGCCGGCGAGCAGCTGCTGCGCGACACCCAGTCCCTGCTCGCCCAGGTCGACGAGATGACGGATGCCGTGCGCGGCCAGCACCACGACGTGCGCGGCACGCTGCGACTCGCGTGCTTCACGACGATCGCGCCGTTCGTACTGCCGCGGCTCATCCAGCGCGTCGAGCAGGAGCATCCCGACCTGCGCGTGGAGATCATCGAGGCGGACATCGACGGCACCGTCGAGCTGTTGCTGAACGGCTCCGTGGAGGGGGCGATCGCGTACGACTTCGGACGCGTGCACGACCTCGCGTTCGAGCCGCTGTACGCGGCGCCGCCGCATGTCATCCTGTCGGCGGGGCATCCGCTCGCGCGCCGCAAGCGCCTGAAGCTCGCCGAGCTGGCGGGGCAGGACCTCGTGCTGCTCGACCTGCCGCACTCGCGCGATTACTTCCTCGGGATGCTGCGGGATGCCGGGGTCGACCCGCAGATCCGGTACAGCTCCCGCAGCTACGAGACGGTGCGGTCGCTGGTCGCGCACGGCCACGGGTACTCGGTGCTCAACCACATCCCCCAGTCGCCGCGCACCTACGATGGCGGCGAGCTGCGCGCCATCGCCATCCAGGATGCCGCCGCCCCGCTCGACGTGTGCTTCGTGCGCGTCAAGGACGTGCGCCCCACGGCCCGGGCCCGCGTGATCGCGTCCCTCGCCCGCGAGCTGTTCGGCACCCCCGCCCCGGTCGTTGAGCGAGGAGCGTAGCGTCCCCCCGGTCGTTGAGCGAGGAGCGTAGCGACGAGACGAAACGCCCGATCCCGTCTCGACAGGATTCGCGTTTCGTCTCGCTTCGCTCGCTCAACGACCGGCCGGATGCCTCAGCAGTGGCAGCCGCCCTCGGCGCAGTGGCCCTTCGCGGACTCCGACGCAGGCACGTCCAGGGCCGGGTTCCGGTCGAAGAAGCCGGTCGGCTTCAGCGTGAACCCGGTGTAGTCGACGGGCATGATGGGCCAGTCCTCGGTGCGCGGGAAGTGCGTCAGGCCGAAGCTGTGCCACAGCACGATGTCTTCGCCGTCGATCGCGCGGTCGGCCGCGACGAACTCGGGCAGGCCCGGGCTGCCGACGCTCTGGTTGACGAAGTCCCCCGCGGGGTAGCGCTCGTCCTCGTCGAACCGGGTCACCCACAGGTGCTCGGTGGCGAACGCGGCCCGGCGCGCGATCGACGAGTCATCCGCCATCGCGAGTGTCGGCTGCCCTTCCGGGAACAGCGTGTAGGCGACGTTCTCGCCGACGATGTTCGTCTTCTCGGTGTTCACGATCTCCCAGGCGCGGCCGACCGAGCCGTCGGCCTTGCGCCGGCCCTCCGCCTCGCTGCCGAGCACGCGGCGCGAGCGCGTGAAGGCGTTGCCGTGCGGGTTGCCCGGTCCCTTCGGCACGCGCCGCAGGTCCAGCTCGTGCACGGCGTTGGTGTCGCCGTCCACGGCCATGTCCAGCCGCGCGCAGAAGAGGTGCTGGTGGTAGGGGGCGCCGAGTCCCGGGGCGATGCGCGAGGCGTACGGGTAGTCGCCCTCCGGATACCGCGCGGTGAAGACGATGCCGGTGGCCTTCGCCTCGAACTGGATCGTGCCGTCGAGGTACAGGTACCAGTAGAACCCGTAGTCGTAGTTGCCCACGGTGGTGAAGAAGCTCACCACGAGGCGGCGCTGCCGACGGGCGGACTTGTGGTTCGCCCACTCGTCGGTGTGCTTCCAGAGCAGACCGAAGTCCTCCTCGTGGATGCAGATGGCCTGCGAGATCTCGCGCGGGTTGCCGAAGTCGTCGGCGACGACCGGCGACAGGTAGGTGATCTCGCCAAGGCAGTCGCAGCCGAGCTCCAGTGAGTTCGCGTCGCGGCCGACGAGGTACTCGCCGGTGTCGAAGTAGTTCTGCCACGAGCGGTAGGGAGCCGGGTCGCCGTACGGCACGACCATCTCGGCGATGGATGCCCGGTCGATGATCGGGCGGCGCGTGCCGTGGTCGTCGAACCCGATCTGACTGAGCACCAGGCCCTCGCGGGCGTCGAACCCGACGTGCAGGTCCCATTTCTGCCAGCGCAGGACGTTGCCGTCCAGCGTGAAGCTCGGGCCTTCCGGCTGGGTGATGACGATGGGCTTCAGGTCCGTGCGCAGCGGCCCCGAGACCGCCGGGTCCTCGAAGTTGTCGTTCCCCATCGGGATGGCGGCCGGGCCGTCGTCGATGATGCGCACCACCCTGCGCTCGATCATGTCGACGAACGCGACGAGCTGGTCGACCGGGTGCCCCCATGCATAGTCGGACGGGTCGCGCTGCACGAACGCCAGGCCGCGCAGCAGTCGCCTGCCCTCCTCGCCGTCGTAGTCGAAGATGCCGGCCGACAGCGGCGCGACGCGCACCTCGTTCGGCGCGAGGCCGCGGGATGCCAGCGCGGCGACCCAGCGGGCATCCTGCGCGAGGATGTCCTCGATCGCGGCGAACTCCTCGAGCAGCACCGGCGCCTGACCGGTGAGGGCCGGGTCCACCGCGCTCGCCCGTACCGTCTCGCCTGCCGTCAGGTCCACGACGAGGTCGGTCGTCTCCCCGGTGGCCGTGTCGAGCAGGATGACGCGGGCCTGCCGGTTCGGCCGGGCTGCGGCACCGCGCAGCGCCGCCTTGGCGGGCTCCTTGAGGCTCAGGTAGGCGACGCGCACCGTGTCGCCGAGGCGTGCTTCGGCGACCAGGTGGTCGCGCACGGCGGTGATCTCCGCAGCGCTCAGGGGGTCGAGGGGGTGCGTCGTGCGCACGGTGGGCGTGGCGAGCAGGTCGGTCACGGTGTCGTTCTCCAGGGGTGGGGGTGTGGTTTCAGTCGCCGACCATGGCGGCGAGTTCTGCGGCATCCAGCTCGGTGGGACGGGCGCCGGTGCGGTTGCGTTCCCAGAAGTAGCCGACGAGCGCGAGCACGCCGATCACGACGAGGGTGCCCACCGTGAACAGCTCGAACGTCCCCCGGTCGACACCCCAGACGTCCCGGAAGCCGTAGTCGATGCCGAGCACGTTCTCGATGGTTCCCGGGAACACGGCGACCCATGACCCGAGCAGCACCCAGGCGTAGATGATCACGGCGCAGACCCACACGCCGGTCTTGCCGCCGGGAACGCGGAACGGGCGGGGCGCGTCGGGGAACTTGCGGCGCAGGGTGACGATCGTCGGGAAGATCACGAGATACGACAGCAGCAGCGTCGAGATCGCGACGGTCAGCACCACGGAGAACACATCGCTCGTGCTGCCGTTCAGCAGCAGGGTGGCGGCGATGCAGAACACGGTCGCGACGATGCCGGAGAGCATGTTCATCCGCACCGGGGTGCCCAGCCGGGGCGAGAACTTCCCGAAGTAGCGGAAGAACGCCCCGTCGGCTGCGGCGGCGGCCTGCACCCGGTCGGACGCGATCATCCAGGCGGACGCCTGGGTGAGCACCACGAAGACGAACAGCACCGCGGCGACCCACATCAGCGGCCCGGATGCCGGGCCGTACACCTTGAACACCTCTTTGAAGGCATCCAGCAGACCGGACGCGCCCTGCACCTTGCTCGCCGGCAGCACCGCGAGGATCGCGAAGATCGGCACGAGGTAGCACAGGATCGAGATGATCCCGGAGGATGCCACGGCCTTCGGCACGTCCTTCTGCGGGTTGCGCATCTCCTCCGCCGCGCCGTTCGGGGCCTCGAACCCGACCACGGCGAACAGGATCACCGGCGTCACCGCGAGGAACCCGCCCATCGTCGGCGAGAACTCCCCGGCGGCGTACCCGTGCACGCCGTACCGGGCCGCGTAGACGACCACGGTGACGACGAAGATCACCAGCAGCGCGACCTTGACGACGCCGCCCGCGGCGACGACGTGCTTGCCGTACTGCAGGCCGATGATCGCGGTCAGGATCGCCAGCCAGATGAACACGATCTTGAACACGTAATCCCCGGCACTGCCCGACGGCAGCGGGGAGATGTAGGCATCCCACGTCGCCGCCGCGATGAACACCAGCGAGCCGCCCATCCACAGCGGGTTGGTGATCCAGTAGAACATCGTCGAGATCGCCGCGGCGAGCTTGCCGTAGGCCAGGCGCACCCACACGAACGGGCCGCCCTCGCCGTGGAACGTGCTGCCGAGTTCCGCGACGATCAGCGCGTACGGGAACAGGAAGGTGATGCCGATGACCAGCGTCCACGTGAACGCCTGCGCGCCCCCGCCCGCGGCGATCTGCGCGACCGTGTCGATCGAGATGATCGCCGCGACCGAGAGCAGGATGATGTCGATCCGCCCCAGCGTCTTGCGGAAGTGCTGGGTGCGGATGTCTGATGTCTCGAGTTCGGGTGCGCTCATGAGGGACTCCTCTGTCCGTGGCTACGGCGTCGAGTCAACCCCAGAGAGGTGGCATCACGCCAATACATGTCACCGACCCACTGAATCAGCTCAAGTGATGCACTAAACCCTCCGCGGCCTTCCGCGCCGCCGCATCCGCCGGCACGGATGGCGGTCGTTGAGCGAGGCGCGCAGCGACGAGACGACACGGGGCACCCCTGCACGCGGGTGGCCG
>DATMTQ010000046.1:0-4272 GCA_035564095.1 Microbacterium sp.
GGGGCCGCGCCTGCTCGTTCCGGTGCTGGAGCGCACCCTCGAGCGGGCCGCCGCCGTCGCCACCGGCCTGGAGCTTCGCGGTTTCGGCGGCGCCCCGGCGTCCGGCGACTGCGAACGACCCGTCGTGCTGCGGGATGCCGCGTTCGGCTTCGGTGATCGGCCGGTGCTTCGCGTGGACGAGCTGATGCTCGGGCACGGTGCCCTCACCGTCGTCACCGGCCCGACGGGATCCGGCAAGTCCACGCTGCTGCGCGCACTCGCGGGGCTGCTCGACCACCTCGACGGCGGCTGTTCGGCGGGCGCGGTCGACGTCGTGGGGCATGACCGGCGCCGCCTGCCGCCGCGAGACACCTCGCGCCTGGTCGGCGTGGTGCTGCAGAACCCGCGCGACGGATTCTGCAGCGAGCTCGCGCGCGACGAGATCGGCCTCGCACTGCAGCTGCGCGGCGTGGCGCCCGTGGTCGTCGATGCGCGCGTGGCGGAGGTGGCGGACCGGATCGGGGTCGCCGCCCTGCTCGACCGGTCGGTGCACACCCTGTCGGCGGGCGAGGCCACGCTCGTCGCGATCGCCGCGGCCGTCGTGGAGCATCCGGTGCTGCTGCTCGTGGACGAGCCCCTCGCCGACCTCGACGCCGCCGCCCGCGTGCGAGTGGTGGAAGTGCTCGGCGCCCTGGCGCACGAGGCGGGTGTGTGCGTCGTTGTGGCCGAGCACCGGGCCGCGCTCTTCGCCGAGGTGGCGGATGCCGGATGGCGCATCGACGACGACGCGCGGGCGTTGACGGAGGACGACGCGGTGGGGCCGGGGAGCGGGGTCTGCCCTTCGACAAGCTCAGGGCGCGAGGGCAGCTGCGGGCGCGAGGGCAGTTCAGGGCGCGAGGGCGTCGCGGGGGGCGAGGGCGACTCGGAGCGACCGGCGGGGGGCGAGGCGCTGGCTGCGTCGCACGTGCATGTCGCACACGGCGAGGTGATCGCGGTGCGGGATGCCTCGCTGTCGGTCGCCCCGGGCGAGATCGCCGCGCTCGTCGGGCCGAACGGCGCCGGCAAGTCGTCGCTGCTGCTCGCCCTGGCTCTTCCGCCGCGCGGGCTCACCGTGACGGGGCATCCGGTGCTCGTGCCGGATGCCACGGACGACCTGTTCACCCGCGACACGGTGGCCGCGGAATGCGCCCGGGCCGACCGCCGCGCCCGCCGCAGCGGATCCTCGGCGACCTCCGCCGCCGACCGGTTCGCCGCCTTCCTCGGTCTCGACGCCGACGCCCGCGCCGACCGGCTGTCCCGGCATCCGCGGGACCTGTCCCTCGGTGAGCGCCGCTGCCTGGCGATCGCCCTGCAGCTGAGCCGCTCCCCCGACGCGCTGCTCATCGACGAGCCGACCCGCGGGCTGGATGCCACCGCCCGCGGCCAGGTGCAGACGGCCTTGCGGCAGGCCGCGGATGCCGGCACCGCCGTGCTGCTGGCCACCCACGACACCGACATCGTCGCCGCGCTCGGCGCACGGGTGCTGCCCATGCATGCGGGGGTCGTTCCGGGGACGAGCGGCGACTCCCCCCGGTCGCCCCGCGCCCTTCGACAGGCTCAGGGACCGAGCGAGACGAAACGCAGCGCACCTTCCGACAGGGATTCACGTTTCGTCTCGGGCGTGCTTCGCACGGCCTCGCTCAACGACCGGGGGACGTCTCCCGATGGGCCGCTGCCTTTCGTCTCGCCTTCGGCTCGCGGGGCGATCGGGGGTGCCCACGGCATCCTGATCCCGGTCGCCCTCGCCGCCGCGAACATCGTCGGCCTCGCCTCCTTCGCCTGGCCCCTCGTCGCCGCGGCGCTGCCGGCGGAGGCGGATGCCGCAGCCCCCTGGGCGGCACTCGCGCTCGCGCCGATGGCCGTCGTCGTCGCGGTCGCCGCGCTCGACGGCGCGGTGCGCTCCGCGCACACCCTCGCCTACCTCGGCGTGCTCGCCGCGATCGGCACCGCCGTGCGCATCGCGAGCACGGGGGTCGGCGGCGTCGAGGCGGTGTTCATCCTGCTGGTGCTGGCCGGGCGCGCGTTCGGCGCGCGATTCGGGATGCTGCTCGGCGTCGCGACCATCGCCCTGTCGTCGACCGTGTTCGGCGGGATCGGCCCGTGGACCCCGTTCCAGATGTTCGCGTGCGGGTGGGTCGGCGCGGCTGCGGGTCTCCTGCCCCGGCGCCCCCGCGGCTGGGCCGAGATCGGGATGCTGTGCGTCTACGGCGCGGCGGCGTCGTACGTCTTCGGCCTGCTGCTGAACCTCTGGTTCTGGCCGTTCGCGGTGGGGTCGGGCGCCGCGATCTCGTACGTTCCCGGGGCGCCCCTCGGCCGGAACGCGGTGAGCTTCCTGCTGTACTCGCTGGTGACCTCGACCGCCGGCTGGGACACCCTGCGCGCCGCCACGACGGTCGTCGGGATCGTCCTGGTCGGGCGCCCCGTGCTCGCGGCGCTGCGCCGCGCGAAGCCGGTGACCGCGGCATCCCGCGGCCTCGCTCAACGACCGCGGGCGCGGAGCTTCGCGAGGTAGCGGCCGCGCTGCGAGTCGGGGAACCTCTCCACCAGGGCCCGCAACTCGGCGGCATCCACATCCCCGCCGAAGATCTCGGTGCCGGGCTCGAACCGGATGCCCTCCGCGAGAGCGCCGACGACGACGGGATCGAACCCGAGGTCGTCGACGAACCGTGCGACCCGGTCCACTGCGGCCGGATCGTCGCCGGCCACGGCGACTGCCTTGCGACCGTCTGCACCACGCGGCCGCGCCTCGGCCTCCAGGTCGGTCGCGCTCATGTGCCCGAGCGACTTCACCACGTGCGCGCCGGCCAGGTGCGCCTGCACGAGTTCGCTCGTGGAGGTCGACGGATCCGACAGGTCGGGCCGCAGCCCGTCGAGCTCCCACCAGTAGTTCGTGGCATCCAGCACGGTCCGGCCCAGGAACAGCGCAGCCGGCAGGGTCGGGTAGGCCGTGAGCGGCATCGCGAGCACGACGAGGTCCGCGGATGCCGCCTCGGCGATCATGCCCGGGACGGCTCCCGGCGCCGACGCGGCGAGTACCGGCCGGATCCGCGCCGGGTCGCCGGATGCCGCGACGAGCACCCGGTGGCCGGAGGCCGCGGCCAGCCGCGCCACGACGAGTCCGAGGCGCCCCGCCCCGATGATCCCGACGGAGCCCGCCGCACCGGCGCCGCTCACACCGAGAAGTACTTCGCCTCGGGGTGGTGGAACACGAACGCGTCGGTGGACTGCTCCGGATGCAGCTGCAGCTCGTCGCTGAGCTCGACGCCCATGCGCTCCGGGCGCAGGAGCTCCACGACCTTGCGGCGGTCCTCCATGTCGGGGCAGGCCGGGTAGCCGAGCGAGAACCGCGCGCCGCGGTACTCCAGCTTGAACAGCCCCGCGGTGTCGGTGGGATCCTCGGCCGCGAACCCGAGCTCGGACCGGATGCGCGCGTGCCAGAACTCGGCGAGCGCCTCGGTCAGCTGCATGACGAGCCCGTTCAGCTCGTAGTAATCGCGGTACTTGTTCTCGGCGAACAGCTTCGCGGTCACCTGGTCGATCGCGGCCCCCGTGGTGACCAGCTGCACCGGCAGCACGTCGATCTGCCCGGATTCGCGCGATCGCACGAAGTCCGCGAGATCCAGGTGGCGGTCGCGCCGCTGCCGCGGGAAGGTGAACCGGAGCCGGTCGGAACCCAATTGCGCGGGTCCGGAGCCTCCGTCAGGGGCGAGCAGGCCGGGCACGCCCAGCACGCCGGCCGGGTCGTCGCCGTGGTGCAGCACCACGACGTCGTCACCGTCGGACACCACCGGGAAGTACCCGTAGGCGACCGAGGCATCCAGCATCCCCTCGCCGAGGATGCGGTCGAGCCAGTACCGCAGGCGCGGCCGGCCCTCGGACTCGACGAGCTGCTCGTACGTCTTGCCGTCCTCGCCGCGCCCGGGGCGCAGACCCCACTGCCCCATGAAGGTGGCGCGCTCATCGAGATACGCGGCGTAGTCGGCCAGCGCGATGCCGCGCACGATGCGGGTGCCCCAGAACGGCGGTGCCGGCACGGGGTTGTCGGATGCCACGTCCGACCTGCCGGGCATCTCCTCGGGCTCGGTGAGCGTGAGCTTGGACCCGGCCGCGTGGCGCCGCTTCTTCAAGGCCGGGAGCCCCACCGCCGCCGGGTCGGCGCCGCGCGCGATCGCGACGAGCGGCTCCATGAGCGCGAGGCCCTCGAAGGCGTCCTTCGCGTACCGCACCTCGCCGTCGAACAGGCCCGCGAGGTCG
>DATMTQ010000047.1:0-2364 GCA_035564095.1 Microbacterium sp.
CCACCGCCGTGTCGTGCCGATCACGGGCGGCCGCATCACGGGCGCGTTCGACGGCGAGATCCTGGCCGGCGGCGCGGACTGGCAGACCGTGCGCGCCGACGGCTCGATCGAGGTCGACGGCCGCTACAGCGCGCGCAGCACGGACGGCGACCTGCTGTACCTGCACGCGGTGGGGGTACGCAGCGGCGACCCGGAAGTGCTCGAGGCGCTGCTGCGCGGGGACGACGTCGACCCGTCGGCATACTACTTCCGCGCCACGGTGACGCTCGAGTCGGCGACCCGGCCGGAGTTCGAACGGTCGGTGTACATCGCCTCGTACGTGCGCGAGGCGAACGCCGTGCGCTACGTCGCGTACCGCGTCACCTGAGCCGCCCCGCGCCCTGAGCCTGTCGAAGGGCATCCCGGGTGCCGAGATTCAGTGTCCCGCGCCCCGGCCCGCCCCGCGCCCAGATCCGTGGCGTCGCCCGGTTCACGCGGCGGAGTCGAGCCCGGATTCCTCGATGATGCTGATCGGCCGCGTCTCGTCGATCTGCATGCGCAGGCCGCCGTCCTCGTGTCGGTGCAGACGGCCGTTCGTCGCGAGCCAGACGGCGCCCAGCACGAGCGCGGCGACCCCGGCGACGCCGCCCACCTGGATCGCGGCGCGCGGTCCGAACTCGGATGCCACCCATCCGGCGGTCGGGGCGCCGATGAGGGTCGACCCCTGCAGCACGCCCATGTACAGCGCGAGCACCCGGCCGCGCATCGCCGGATCGGTGGTGGTCTGCACGTACCCGTTGGCGGTCGTCAGCATCGACACGGTGCAGAATCCGACGAACACGAGGGTCACCGCATAGAGCGCGTACGCCGGCATGAACGAGGACACCAGGGAGGCGACGCCGAACCCGCCCGCCGCGAACATGACCACCCGCATCCGGGCTCGTTCGCGCCGTGCGGCCATGAGCGCTCCGGCGAGCGAGCCGATTGCGAGCACCGAGCTGAGCAGCCCATACCCGTCGGCGTTGCGCCCGAATGCGAGCGCCATCGTCGAGGCGAAGATCGGGAAGTTCATGCCGAACGCGGCCACCAGGAACACCATGCCGATCACGATCTGCAGGTCCTTGCGTCGCGCCACGTAGCGGAATCCGTCGGCGAAGCGGGCGCGGCCCGGGGCACGCACCGTGGGGACGAGCTCGTCCTTGTGCAGCAGCGACAGAGCGACGAGCATCGCCAGGAACGTCGCCGCGTTGACGATGAACACCCAGCCGGTGCCGACGAGCACGATCATGAATCCGCCCACGGCCGGCCCGATGAGCCGCGCGGTGTTGAAGGACGCCGAGTTCAGCGCCACGGCGTTCGACGCGTTCTCGCGCGAGACCACGTCCGAGACGAAGGTCTGCCGGGCGGGCGCGTCGAACGCGTTCGCGATGCCGAAGCACAGGGCGAAGAACCACATGAGCGGCAGTGTCATCACATGGGTGAGCAGCAGCACGCCCACCGTGATCGCCAGCATCATGAGGATGGACTGGGTGACCATCAGGAGCTTCCGCCGCTCGAACCGGTCGGCGACCCACCCGGTGAAGCTCACGAGCAGCAGCGGGGGAGTGAACTGCAGCGCCATCGTGACGCCCATCGCGGTCGCGTTGTTGTCGGTCAGCTGGGTCAGCACCACCCAGTCCTGGGCGGTCGACTGCATCCAGCCGCCGATGTTCGAGATCAGGGCGCCGATGATCCAGAGGCGGTAGTTGTAGATGCGCAGGGAGCGGAACATCGCGTTCACAGGTCGGCCACCTTGCGCATCAGGGCGGCTGCCGCGGCGAGCAGTTCGCGCTCGGCGGGCTCGAGCTCGGCGAGCACCGATTCGAGCCAGGCATCCCGGCGGCGGACGGTCTCGGTGACGACTGCCAGGCCCTCCTCGGTGAGCTCGATGTTCACCTTGCGACGGTCGACGTCGTCGGGCGTGCGGGTCAGCCAGCCGGATTCCTCGAGGCAGTTCACCGTGCGGTTCATCGACGGGGGAGTCACGCGCTCGCGGGCGGCGAGTTCGCCGAGGGTGTGCGGGCCCTCCTTCTTGAGGGCGGCGAGCACGGCGAACTGGCCGTCGCTCATGGTGTCGACGGCGCGCTCGGCGCGCAGTCGGCGGGCGAGGCGGAAGGTGGCCATGCGCAAGGCCTGCGCTGTCTCGGCGTGCGGGCGAGCCGGGGATGTCTGCGGGGTGGGCGGAGCTTCTGTGGGTGTCGGGTTGATCGTGGCGTCCACCTCCGTCTGGCTGATTTACTTAGCATAGCTCATTAGTTGTGCTAAGTAAATAGCGGCTCCGAGGAGACGGGCGGAGGCGCGGTGGCTCAATGTCTGACCCCCTCGCTATCGTGTGAGGTAGTTGAT
>DATMTQ010000048.1:0-3924 GCA_035564095.1 Microbacterium sp.
CACGCTGCGGGGCGTCCGTCGCGCTGTCACTCGAGGTCCTCGTCTTCGAGCACCGAGACGCTGTGCACACCGTCGAGGGCGGTGAGCGAAGTGACGAGGGTCGCGGGATCCCCGGTTCCGACGAGTTCCAGCGACAGCGCCGCCGTGTCCGTGTCGTCCGTGCGGTGGGGGACGGCGCGCATCACGCTCCAGCCGCCCGCGGTGATGCTCTGCAGCAGCTCGCGCAGCAGCCCCCGGCCGTCCCGGTAGACGATCTCGAGCCGGGTGCGCACGTCCTGTGCCCGGGGGAGGTGGGCGGTGATGAACGCGAACAGGTAGGCGATCACGAAGTGGATGACGGTGACCACGCATGCCAGCACCCACAGGCCCGCGGCCGCCGCCATGCCGATCGCCGCCGTCTCCCAGACGGATGCCGCGGTGGTGAGGCCGCGCACGGCGCCGCGCCGGGTGAGGATGATGCCCGCGCCGAGGAAGCCGATGCCGGTGACGATCTGCGACGCGATCCGCGAAGGGTCCAGCCGCACGTACGTGCCGATGACGTCGGCGAAGCCGTACTTCGAGACGAGCAGGAACAGTGCGGACGAGGTGCCGACGATCGCCTGCGTGCGGATGCCGGCCGCTTTGCCGCGCAACTGCCGCTCCAGGCCCACCAGAGAACTCAGGAGGAAGGCCAGGAGCAGCTCGCCGATCTGAAGCAGGCCCTGGCCGAGAAACACGTCCATCCTCTCGACGCTACGCCCGCTGCACACCCCGAGGGCCGCCGCGCGGCAGTCACGGCAACCCCGCAGACGGACGACGCACCCCACGCGAAGCGCCTTGCTCCGAAACCCCGTGCTGCGGCCGAGACCCCGCGCCTCGCCGGGTGCGTCGGCCGGAACCAGGTGTCTCGGGACGGCGCACGCCGCAGCATCCCGCGCGCATCGGCTCGGCACAGCGGTCCCGCCTAGAATTGCCCTTCGTGGCAGCACGCTCGCGAAACCCCCGCACCCAGGCGCATCCCGGCAGCAAGAAGTCCGGACGCGGACCAGCGCCGGCCCGGGCGACGGCGTCGGACTGGATCTCGGCCGCGCGCCTGCGCACCCTGCCCCTCGCGGTCACGCCGGTGCTCGTCGGCACGGGAGCCGCGCACGTCATCGACCCGGCCTGGCACTGGGCGCGCGCTCTGGCGTGCCTCGCGGTCGCGGTGTTCCTGCAGATCGGCGTCAACTACTCCAACGACTACAGCGACGGCATCCGCGGCACGGACGACTTCCGCGTCGGCCCCGCGCGCCTCACCGGCGCCGGCAAGGCGAAGCCGAAGACGGTGCTGGTGGTCGCGCTCGGGTTCTTCGCGCTGGCGGGGCTCGTGGGTTTGGGGCTCATCATCGTCACCGCGCAGTGGTGGATGCTGATCGTCGGCGCCGCGTGCATCGTCGCCGCCTGGTTCTACACCGGCGGCAAGCGTCCCTACGGCTACTACGGCCTCGGCGAAGTGTTCGTGTTCGTGTTCTTCGGGCTCGTCGCCACCGTCGGCACGACGTGGATGCAGGTGCTCGCCGCTCCGCAGGAGGCCTGGTTCGGCGGGGTCGCCGCCGGGCTCCTCGCCTGCGCGGTGCTGACGGCGAACAACATCCGCGACATCGACCAGGACCGCAAGGCCGGCAAGCGCACGCTGTCGGTGCTCATCGGAAAGCGCGGCTCGCAGGCGCTGTTCACCGCGTTCGTGGTGGTCGCGTTCGGGATCGCCGCGTGGCTCGCGTTCTTCTACCCGATCGCCTGGCTGACGATGCTCGCGCTGCTCGGGGCGATCCCGGCGATCGTGATCGTCTGGATGTCGCGGCATCCGCGCGAACTGATCGTGGCGCTGAGCGTGACATCCTTCACGTCGCTCGGCTTCGGCGCGCTGCTGATGTGGGCCTTCGCGGGGTGAGCCGCGTCGCCCGGGTCTACTCGGTGTCGCCGCGGGCGGCGTCGTCCGCGGCATCCTCGATGTCGGCGTCCTGCTGGGCGGCGGTCGGCGTGGTGCGCTGTGCCTGGCGCTCGGCGATCCCCTCGGAGACCGCGGCACGCGGCCGGCTCAGGAACAGGATCGACAGGCTCAGGCCGATGAGCGCGGCGAACACCGCGGCCAGCCCGATGAGCCAGCCGCTCTGGCGGAAGATCGGGAAGAGCATGAGCAGGCCGAACGGCACCAGGAACGCCAGCAGGCGAAGCACCGAGTAGACGAGGACCGACCGAACG
The DNA here is from genome assembly GCA_035564095.1 of Microbacterium sp. Lineage (GTDB taxonomy): Bacteria > Actinomycetota > Actinomycetes > Actinomycetales > Microbacteriaceae > Microbacterium. The sequence continues at coordinate 2,221 of DATMTQ010000048.1, forward strand.
CGCATCCCTCAAGTCTACGAGGAGCCTGCTGTCAGACCGCCGCGAACGGCGACCGCGCGCGCCGGCCGATCTAGGATGGAACAGTGGCGAGGTTGCTGATCATCTTGGCTCTGCTGGCCACCGGATTCTGGGTGTACAGCGTGGTCGACTGCGCCGTCCAGCCGCGGATCCGCCACCGCGCCGTGCCCAAGGCCGTGTGGATGCTGATCGTCATCGTGTTCCCGGTGATCGGCGGCGCCCTGTGGTTCCTCCTCGGCCGCATCCCCGCCCGTGCCGCGCTGCGCGCCCCCGACGACGACCCCGCCTTCCTGAGCACGCTGCGCACCCGGTCCGCCCAGGACGACCGCATCCGGCAGCTCGAAGAGGAGCTCGCCCGCCTCGACAAAGACGCCGACGGTGACGATGACCCGCCCCACGACGGTCGGACCGGGCGTGGCGGCCACTGACCCCCGGCACAGATCTCCGGCGACGGATGCCGCAGCAGCCCTGCTGGCACAGCTCGTGGAGCGCGGCCTCCGGCACGTCGTGCTCAGCCCCGGATCCCGTTCGCAGGCGCTCGCCCTCGTCGCCGCCGAGCTGGAGCGGCGCGGCGAGATCCGCCTGCACGTGCGCATCGACGAGCGCGTGGGCGCGTTCACCGCGCTCGGCATCGGGCGGGAGAGCCGGATGCCGGCCGCGGTCGTCTGCACGTCCGGCACCGCGGTCGCGAACCTGCTGCCCGCGGTCGCCGAAGCCCATCATGCCGGGGTGCCGCTGCTGCTGCTGACCGCCGACCGGCCGCCGGAGCTGCGCGGCGTCGGCGCCAACCAGACGACCACCCAGCCCGGCCTGTTCGCCATGTTCAGCCGCTACGAGACCGACGTTCCGGTGCCCGATGAGGTGTGCGCGGACGGTGCGGGGGAGCAGAGCAGGATGCTGCGCGGCCTCGCCGACGAGGCGGTGGATGCCGCCCTCGGCGTCGGCACCCGCTCCGCCGGTCCGGTGCACCTGAACCTGCCGTATCGCGAACCGCTCGCCGGCGCCCTGCCCGCGTGGTTCACCGAGGCCCCGGTCGTCGAGCGAGGCCGGCAGGCCGCGCACTCTCCGGTCGTTGAGCGAGGCCGGCCGCAGGCCGCCTTCCCCCCGGTCGTTGAGCGAGCCCGACCGCAGGTTGCCTTCCTTCCGGTCGTTGAGCGAGGCCGGCCGCTGGCCGCCCGAGTCGAAACGCGAATCCCTACCGACGCCGAGGCGCACGAAGACCTCTCCGGCGCTCTGTACCAGGGCGGCGGCGGCATCGGCGAGTGCGACGTGCCCGACGACCCGGACGACGCCCCGCACCTGCTCGAGCGCGGGCCGCGCACGGTCGTGATCGCGGGCGCCGATGCCGGGCCGGGCGCCGAGGAACTCGCCCATCGCGGCGGCTGGCCCCTCATCGCCGAGATCGTCAGCGGCTCCCGCTTCGGCCGCGAGCTGGTGCACGGCTACCGCGCACTCCTGCGCGACCCGCAGCTGGGCGGGCGGGTGGAGCGCGCCGTCGTGTTCGGGCATCCCACCCTCAGCCGCGAGGCGACCGCGCTGCTCTCGCGTGCCGATGTCGAGGTCGTCGCCCTCCGCGGGCCGGGCGAGCCCTTCAACCTCAACGGCGTGACGATCCCCGCCGACGCCGTCGCGCCCGGCCGCGGCGAGCCTGACCGGGAGTGGCTCGGGGAGTGGATGCGGGCATCC
>DATMTQ010000049.1:0-6068 GCA_035564095.1 Microbacterium sp.
TCAGGGCGCACATGCCGACAGGCTCAGGGCGCGTGGCGGCCTACAGGCCGCGCATGTGCTCCGGCAGGTAGATGGTGCCGGTGGTGACCTCTTCCTCGAGCTGCTCCAGAGTGCGGCCCCGGGTCTCGGGCACGGCCTTGAAGCAGAAGATCCACGACAGGGCGCCCAGCGCGGCGAACACGAAGAACGTGCCGGTGATGCCGACGGCCGCGATCAGCGACGGGAAGTAGAGCCCGAGGAAGAAGTTCGCGATCCACAGGCAGAACACCGAGACCCCCATGCCGAACGCGCGCATCTTCAGCGGGAAGATCTCGGACAGCGTCACCCAGACGGCGACGTTGAGGAAGGTCTGCATCGATCCCACGAACGCGACCACGAGGAACAGGATCACGTAGGGGCGGATCGGGTTTCCGACCGGCAGAGCGATCGAGGCGATGCCGATGAGCACGTGGCACACCGTCGTGAGCGCGAAGCCCAGCAGGAACGTCTTGCGACGGCTGAAGTGGTCCATGATGCTGACCGCGATGATGCCGCCGATCACGGCGATGATGCCGGGTGCGATGTTCGCGATGAGTGCCGCGCTCGACGAGAAGCCCGACTCGGTGAGCACCTGCTGCCCGTAGTACATGATCGAATTGATGCCGGTGAACTGCTGGGCGACGCCCAGCCCGATGCCCACGAGCAGGATGCGGAAGAGCCACTTGTCCTTGACGATGCTCTTCCAGTCGAGCTTCTCGGCCTCTTCCTCCTCCTTGATCTTCTCGATCTCGGCGAGTTCGGGCTCGGCGCGGTTCGCGGGGCGCAGCTCGGACAGCACCGCCAGCGCCTTCTCGTGGAAGCCGTTGTCGGCAAGCCAGCGCGGCGATTCCGGCATCCGCAGCATCCCGATGAACAGCGCGACGGCGGGGATCAGCTGGATCGACAGCATGATGCGCCAGACGCCGCCCTGCTCGCCCCAGATGATGCCGATGACGGCGTTGACGACGAAGGCGGCCAGCTGACCGACGACGATGGCGAGCTCGTTGCGGCCGGCGAGCGATCCGCGGATCTCGAACGGCGCGAGCTCTGCGAGGAACACCGGGACCACGGTGGAGGCGCCGCCGACGGCGAGACCGAGGATGAACCTCCCGGTGACCATCACCTCGAGGTTCGGCGCGAGCACACAGGTGAGGGCGCCGACGAAGAACAGCACGGCCAGCAGGGTGATGGTCTTGCGACGGCCCCAGGCATCCGCGACGCGGCCGAGCGTCACGGCGCCGACGGCGGCTCCGAGCAGCAGGGATGCCGTGACGAGACCCTCGGTGAACGGCGTGAGACCGAGCGCCTTGCTCATCGGGCCCAGCGCGCCGTTGATCACGCCCGTGTCATAGCCGAACAGCAGGCCGCCGAAAGTGGCGATGAGAGCGACGACGCCCAGGCGCTTGCGATAAGGCCCGGGCGTCAGCGAGGGAAGGGCAGAGGCGATGCCACCGCTCTGCGTCGAGGGATGGGACATGAGGACTCCTTCGTCGGGTCGACCCTGAAGGCCGACTTCCTTCCTCCTCACCCTGACATGGACAGTATGTCCTGTCAAACTAACAACGTGTGACGTCTGGTCGACGCGGTCCGGAGCTGCTGCGCACGATCAGCTCCGGAACGTCGCGATCGGTCACCACGGGAGCGTCCGGCTCGTCGATCCGTCGCAGGACGGCGTCGAGCGCCTGTGCGGCGAGCGCGCGCGGTTCGTGACGCACCGTGGTCAGGTCGATGTACGGCAGCGCCGCGACGGAGCTGTCGTCGAACCCGGCCACCGAGACGTCCTCGGGCACGCGCACCCCGCGCCGCACGAGGGTCGACAGCATCCCGGCCGCGGCCCGGTCGTTCGCGGCCATGACCGCTGTCGGCAGCGCGCCGCGGGTCAGCAGGATGCCTGCGGCATCCGCCCCGCCCTGCTCGGTGAACGCGCCGTCCACGACGTCCGGCACCAGTCCGCGCCCCCGCATCTCGGCGGCGTAGGCATCCCGTCGCTCTGCGGCGTTCGGTCCGTCACCCCCGGTGACGTAGGCGATGCGCTCGTGCCCGAGTTCCACGAGGTGCTCCACGAGCAGCCGGATGCCGCAGGCGCTGTCGACCCGCACGTCGTCGACCGGATCGGTGCTGCGCGGGCCGCCCAGCTGCACGACGGGGACCTGCGCGGGAAGCCCCGCGAGGGTCGCGGATCCGCCCTCGGCGGCGAGCACCACGAGCCCCTCGATGCGCTGGCCGAGCAGGTCGGCGATCACCCCCTGCTGCGTGCGCCCCGGTCCGAGCGGGCCGAGCACCAGCGAATACCCGCGGTCGGCGGCATCCGCGAGCAGGGCCTCCACGAGGTCGACTTCGAAGGGCTCGTGCATGGTGAACAGCACGCCGAGCCGGAAGCTGCGGCGGCCGCGGAGCAGCCGGGCGGAGGCGTCGGGGTGGTAGCCGAGCTCTTCGGCCGCCGCGCGCACGCGGCGTCGGGTCTCGTCACTCGCGCCCGGAAGGTCGCGCAGCACGAGCGAGACGAGCTGACGGGAGACGCCGAGATGATCGGCGACGTCCTTCATGGTCGGCCGCGACGGCCCGTTCTCACGCACGTCCCCATCGTCGCACGCACCGCGTCGGATTCGCTCTAGCACGTGCCACTGGCACGTGCTACTCTCACATCGCCGCTGCACCCCAGACCCCCGTTCCCCACCACGTTCTTCAGGAGTGAACCCATGAGCATCCCCTCGCCCGTCCGTCTCGGACTCATCGGCTCCGGCTGGATCGGCGCCTTCCACGCCGAGTCCATCGCCCGCCGCATCCCCGACACCGAACTCGTCGCCGTCGCCGACCCGGTGCCCGGGGCCGCCGAGCGCGTCGCGGGGCCCCTCGGCGTCGCGCAGACGTATCTCGATGCCGCCGACCTCATCGCCGATCCCGCTGTCGAAGGGGTGGTCATCTCATCTCCCGCCTTCACGCACACCGACCTGGTCGTGGCGGCCGCCGAAGCGGGTAAGGCGGTCTTCGTCGAGAAGCCGATGGCGCTCACGCTCGAGGACGCCGATCGGGCCATCACGGCCGCCGCCTCCGCCGGCGTCCCGCTGCAGGTCGGCTTCAACCGCCGCTACGCGAGCGACTTCGCGGCCGCGCACCGCCTCGTGCGCGACGGCCGCGTCGGCACGCCCCAGCTGCTGCGCTCGCTCACCCGCGATCCCGGCCTCGCCGACCCGGGCGCGGTGAAGCCGTGGACGATCTTCAACGAGACGCTGATCCACGACTTCGACACCCTGAACTGGTTCAACGCGGGCGCGAGGCCCGTCGAGGTGGTCGCCCTCGCCGATGCGCTCGTCGCCCCCGAGTTCAAGGCATCCGGTCTGCTCGACACCGCCGTCGTCACGATCCGCTACGACAACGGCGCACTCGCGGTCGCCGAGGCGAACTTCTCCGCGGTGTACGGATACGACATCCGCGGCGAGATCTTCGGCTCGGCGGGCATGGTCACCGCGGGCGACATCCACGCCACGAGCGCCCGCTATTTCAGTGCGGAGGGGGCGAGTGCCGAGACCACCCGGCTCAACATCGACCTGTTCCGGCAGGCGTACACCGACGAGCTCGCCTCGTTCGCCGGCGCCGTCCGATCGCGTGCGGTCACCGGTGCGCGTGGAGAGGATGCCCGAGCCGCCCTCGCCCTCGCGCTCGCGTGTCGCGCCTCTATCGAGCAGGGCGCCGTCGTGCGTCTCGGCGCCGACGGGCGGGTCACCGCGTGAGCGTCGCGACCCGCGCCGCGGGCGCGACGCTCGCGGCATCCGCGGAGATGTTGTTCACCGAGCTGGAGTTCGCCGACCGGGTGCGACGCCTCGACGAACTCGGATTCCAGGTCGAGATCTGGGACTGGTCGGCGAAGGACCTCGGCACGCTCGCCGCCACCGGCGCCACCTTCTCGTCGATGACGGGCTACCTGCGCGGGAGCCTCACCGACCCGGACGGCGCCCGAGAGCTGCTCGCCACCGCCCGGGAGTCGCTCGATGCCGCGGATGTCATCGACAGCCCGCGCCTCAACCTGCACGGAACCGGGCTCGACGACCGCGGACTGCCGGTCGTGCCCCGCTCGGACGTGTCGGGGGCGGACTGGCTCGCCGCCGCGCGCACCCTGGAACGGATCGCGGCACTCGGCGAGGAGCGCGGGCGCGTGTTCACTCTCGAGAACCTCAACACCGCCCTCGACCATCCGGGCACCCCGTTCGCGCGGGCCGCCGACACCATCGCACTCGTCGAGGCCGTCGGCAGCCCGCATCTGCGACTCAACCTCGACCTGTACCACGCCCAGATCGGCGAGGGGAATCTCATCGAGCTCGTCGAGCGCGCGGCATCCCTGATCGGCGAGATCCAGGTCGCGGACGTACCCGGCCGCTGCGAACCCGGCACCGGCGAGATCAACTACCCGGCCATCGCCGCCGCGCTCGCCCGGATCGGCTACACCGGGGTCGTGGGTCTCGAGGGCTGGGCGCGGGACTCGAGCGATGATGCCCTCGCGGCGTTCCGCACCGCGTTCGCGGGCGCCGTGGCCGCCTGAGACAGGGGCGCCAACTCACGCACGCTGAGCCCTGGGGAACGCCCACGCACGCTGAGCCCGTCGAAGCGCAGAACACCCAACCCCACGGGAATGCCCACGCGCGCTGAGCCTGTCGAAGCGCAACACCACGGACCCGCAGAGAATGCCCTTCGACAAGCTCAGGGCGCAAACGCCCGCGCGCTGAGCCTGTCGAAGCGCAGGGCGCCGGAGGGCTGCACACTTCGGTGGTCCCGATGCTCGCGGTGTCGAGCACCAGGAAGCCCGCGGCGTCCCGTGGCGGAAAGGTCACGATCGCATCACGGTTCTTCCTTTTTGACAGTATGTCCGGACATACTCTTGACAGAGACACTGATCTGCGTGATCCTTGGCTCAGTACCCGGCAAAGACGCCGTTCACGGAGACCACTCGGGGCGAAGCAGCCCCAGCTCCCCCTGAGGGCGTCGGATGTGCGACACACGCGCATTTCCTCGAAAGGAACAGAAATGCCCCTCCTCTCACCTCGCAAGCTCACGGCGGTCGGCGCTGCCGCGGCGGCGCTCGCCCTCGCTCTGACCGCCTGTAGCGGCGGCGGCGCCCCGAAGGCCGACTCCACCTCGGGCGGCAGCGGCAGCTGCAGCGGCACCACGTACAAGATCGCGATGATCACGCACGAGACCCCCGGTGACACGTTCTGGGACAAGATCCGCGCCGGCGCCCAGCAGGCCGCGAAGAACGAGTGCATCCAGCTCAACTACTCCGCCGACCCGCAGGCCGACAAGCAGGCGCAGCTCATCCAGACCGCCGTCGACTCGAAGGTGGACGGCATCGCGACCACGCTGGTGACCCCGGACGCCCTCGCGAGCTCGGTGAAGGCCGCGACGACCGCCGGCATCCCGCTCGTCGGCTTCAACTCGGGAATCGACCAGTACAAGCAGCTGGGAGCCCTGATGTACTTCGGCTCCGACGAGAACCTGGCCGGCAACACCGTGGGCCAGCGCCTCACCGCGGAGGGCGTCAAGCATCCGCTGTGCGTCATCCAGGCCGCCGGCTCCGTCGCGCTCGAAGCGCGCTGCGCGGGTGTCAAGGCCAAGAACCCGGGCACCGAGAACATGCAGGTCAATGGCGCCGACGACTCGTCGGTGGTCGCGAGCATCCAGGCGAAGCTGACCCAGGACCCGTCGATCGACGCGATCGTGACGCTGGGTGCCCCGATCGCCATGGACGCCCTGAAGTCGATGAGCGCGGCCAACAGCAAGGCGAAGCTCGTCACGTTCGACCTGAACGCCGATGCCGCACAGGCGATCAAGGACGGCAAGATCGAGTTCTCGGTGGACCAGCAGCCCTACGTGCAGGGCTACATGGCCGTGACCGCGCTGTACCTCTACCTGAAGAACGGCAACGACATCGGCGGTGGTGGACCGGTGCTCACCGGCCCCTCGATCGTCGACCAGAACAACATCGGCAAGATCCTCCCGTTCGCCAAGAACAACACCCGCTGACCGGTCCGGGCGGGGCGGTGCGCACAGCCCGCCCC
>DATMTQ010000050.1:0-6175 GCA_035564095.1 Microbacterium sp.
GGGCGGCATCCTCGCCGGGCTTGCGGAACACCTGGCGCATGTGGTCGCTCGTGAGGAAGTCCGCGATGCCGATCATGACGAGGCTGAAGACGATCTGCTCGGTCACCATCCATGCCGGGTACAGGCGCGGGATCGCGGCGATCACGAGCGTGATCACGGGGAAGATCTGGGCGAACAGCCGCAGCCGCTGGTACGCCCACCGCCAGCCGAGGGCGGCGCGCCAGGCGAAGTAGAAGAGCGTCGCGGTCATCGCGAGCACGACGAGCGCCCGCATCCACACCGCGAACGGGACGGCGGCCATGGTGCGCGCCTGCACCGCGATCACGACGGCGACGACCACCGCGACGACGCCGATGACGAGCTCCAGCGCGAGCAGCCGGAAGACCCAGCGGAACGCCCGGATCGTGCGGTGGTGCTCGACGTCCTCGTTCGCGATCTTGACGTGCGCCTGCCTGCCGCCGGCGACGCGGTCGAGCCTCAGGAACAGCGGCTCGACGCGGCGCAGCAGCGGATCGAGGAACACCCCGAAATCCTACGACGCCGCGGTTCGGAGCCTGCTGCGCGGACCCTCAGTCGTACACCTCGATGCCGCGCAGGCGCACCTCCTCGAGGTCGAGGCGGCCCTGCACGCGGCGCACGATGAGGTCGTCCACCACGCCCTCGCCGCGCAGGCGCAGCAGCACCTCGCGCTTGCGGTCGAGCAGCGCGAGCTTCAGCCGGGTGTGCTCCTCGTGCCGGACGACGGGGGAGCGCTGCGTGAGGTCGATGTCGGTGCTCACCGCCAGCATCTCCAGCTCGGATGCCGCACCGGCATCCGCACCCGCGGCATCCATCCCCGCGATCCCCGGGCCCGGCTCATCCGCCACCGGACCGGTCCCCGCCACGGCTTCGAGCTCCGCGGCATCCGCCTCCATCGCGGCGCGCTGCCGGGCGACGCTGCGGGCGTTCGCGAGCTCGAGCATCTCGTACGTGTCGCGGCGGGTGCGGTCGCGCACCTCGTCGCTGATGCCGTGCTCGGCGGCGAGGTCGTCCAGCGCGGCGATCGCGGCGCCCGAGATGGCGCGCTCGATGAGCTCGCACTCCTCGGCGGTTGTCGTGTCGGCCGGATAGCGCGCCCAGCGCACGAGCGCCGGGAGGACCGGGCCCTGGACCACGAGCCCGAGCACGATGACCCCGGCGGTCACGAACACGATCTCCGATCTGCCGCCGAGCGCCGTCCCGGCGTTGGTCGTCAGCGGCACCGACAGGGCGATCGCGAGCGACACGGCGCCGCGGAATCCCGCGAACGTCGACACCACCCGCATCCGGTTGCGTGCGGCCCGCGAGACGCCGGATGCCACGTGCGTGAACGGCGCCGACAGCAGCTGGAACAGGTATCGCACCACCAGCAGCGCCGCCCACACCGCGACCGAGACCAGCACCAGACCGCCGATCTCGGCGGGCGAGATCTCGTGCACCACCAGCTGCACCTCGAGGCCGATCAGCACGAACAGCGCGCCGTTGAGCACGAACACCCCGAACGGCCACATCGACTCGGCCTGCCGGCGGGAGGCCGCCGTGGTCACGCGCGGGGACATCCACGCGACGATGAGCCCCGCGACGACGACCGCGAGCACGCCGGATGCCCCGACGAGCTCCGCGCCGAGGAACGACACGAACGGCACCAGCAGCAGCGTCAGGTTGATCGGCAGCGTGGCGCGGAGCCCGCGCAGCACCAGCCAGCCGAGGAAGGCGCCGAGCACCCCGGCGGCGGCCCCGCCGACGTACGAGACCAGGACCGTGCCGCTGATGGTCCAGCCGCTGATGTGCCCGCCGATGGCGACCGACACCGCGATCGCGTACACGACGAGCGCCGTGCCGTCGTTGGTCAGGCTCTCGGCCTTGAGCTTCATGAAGGTGCGCTGCGGCAGCAGGCGCCCGAGCGCGGCGACGGCCGTGGCATCCGGAGGCGCGACCGCCGCACCCAGGATGAGGGCCGCCTCCCAGGGCAGGCCGAGCGCCGTCGCGATGCCGGCGACCGCGAACGCGGACGCCACCACCAGCAGCGTCGACATCGGCGCGATGTACCGGAAGTCGCGCCGGATCGACCGCAGCGATGTGGTGAGGCTCTCCCAGAACAGCATCACCGGCAGGAAGAGCAGCAGCACCGTCTCGGGCGGCAATTCGACGTCGCGCAGCGCCGGCACGAACCCGAGAAGCAGTCCCAGGATCAGCAGCACGAGCGGCGTCGCGAGACGCAGCCGCGGTGCGATCAGGGTGCCCGCGAGGATCGCCAGTCCCAGCAGAACCGTCACTTCGAGCCCGTGCATGGATGCCTCCGTGAGTCGTGCAGCCCCCAGTCTGCCGCTTCCGCTGGGCGCCCGCACGTGACACAACAGCGCGAGGCGCCCCGGCATGCCCGCGGCCGGCTACCGGCCGGTGAGGCGTTGCACGAGGGGCGCGATCCGGGCGGTGAACTCGCCGGACACGGTGAGGTAGTTGATTCCGGCGCGGTCGCGCAGGGCGCGCAGGGATGCCTCGTCCGCGTCGACGTCGCCGGACAGGAACGCGGCCCGGCCGCGCACGTGCTCCGGCGTCATCCCCTGGCTGCGCAGCCACGCCGGGACGTCGTCGCCGATGCCGGCGATCTGCAGCGACAGCTCGCCCGTGAACCCGGCGGCCCGGGAGCGGTCGGCGGTCGCGGCGATCTCGTCCACGGAGGCCGTCGGCGACGCCGGCAGTGCGAGGGTCTGCGCCTGCCGGGCGGCGATGCGCAGCATCCGGTCGCCGCTTCCCGCCATCACGATGCGCGGCGCCGGATCCACGCCCGCGCGCACAGCCGCGATCGCGGCCTCCACCTGGCCGACGCGGATGCCGGGACGTGCCCACTCCACGCCGAGGGGCAGGGCATCCCGCTCGCCGCCGGGACGCCCCGCGCCGATGCCGAGCTCGAGTCGCCCGCCCGACAGGGTCTGCAGCGTCTGCGCCTCGCGCGCGACGGCCCCGGGTGTGCGCAACGGTGCGGCGAGCACCCACGTGCCGAGGCGCAGCGATGAGGTGGCGGCGGCTGCGATCGCGAGGGCGGGGAACGGCGACGGCGTGGCGAGGGTGTCGGGCACGAGCAGCGTCGCGAAGCCCGCGCCCTCGACCGTGCGGGCGGTGTCGGCCCAGACGGCGGCGGGGGCGTTGCGGCCGACGACGGCGCCGAATCGGAACGGATGGACTGTCATGCCGCCAGTCTGCGCGCGAGCAGCGGGCGCGTCATCCGCCCGCGGGAGCACGTCCGCGGCCTTCCCCGGGAGGACACGGAACGACACGAAGTGGAGGGATGCCGCGATCCCCGCCAGAATGGATAAGAACACGGAATCTTACTGCCAAAAAGTTCCAAAATCCGGAATGTGAGTTCCGCGATCCGGATAGAATCGGCAAAGCGCCGCGGTAACGACGCACAACCACGGCGCCCGATCGCGACATCACGCGACACCGAGCGAGAACAAGGGGAACCCGTGGTTTCAACGCAGCACACCGACGACTGGGGCACGCAGCTGGAAGTCGCCGAACGCATGATCCCGATCATCGGCCGGCTCAACCGCGACCGGGGTGCGGTGATCTCGCTGCACGGGCATCGCATCAACAACCTGTCCGCGACCGGACTGCTCGCGGTCCATGCCCGCGTGAGCGAGCTGCACGGCGACCCGATCGAGCCCGCCGCGAGCCTCGCGGTGCTCGAGGCCATCGACGCCGTCGCGCCCGGCGTCGCGTCGATCGACGTGGGTCGCCTGATCCTCGGCCTGCGCGACAGCGACCTCGACGTCGAGGCCTACGTGCGCCAGGAGCTCGCCACCGTCATCGGCACGGATGCCCCGTCCGCCACCGACGTCGTGCTGTACGGCTTCGGGCGCATCGGGCGGCTGCTCGCCCGCATCCTCATCAACCACGAGCCGGCGGGCTCCGGCTTGAACCTGCGCGCCATCGTGGTGCGCAAGGGCGGCGCGAACGACCTGCAGAAGCGTGCGGCGCTGCTGGCCCGCGACTCCGTGCACGGCCCCTTCCCCGGCACCGTCGCCGTCGACGAGCAGAACCAGCGGATCATCGCGAACGGCACCGCGATCCAGGTGATCTACGCGGACGACCCGGCCGCGATCGACTACACCGCCTACGGCATCTGCGACGCGATCGTCGTCGACAACACCGGCCGCTGGCGCGACGAGGCGGGCCTGTCGCAGCACCTGCAGTCCGCCGGCGTCGCCCGCGTGCTGCTGACCGCGCCCGGCAAGGGCGTGAAGAACATCGTGCACGGTATCAACGAGCACACCATCGAGCCGAGCGACCGTGTGCTGTCCGCGGCATCCTGCACGACCAACGCGATCACTCCGGTGCTCGCCGCGATCGACGAGGCGTACGGCGTCGTGCACGGACACGTCGAGACCGTGCACTCGTTCACCAACGACCAGAACCTGATCGACAACTTCCACAAGGGCGACCGCCGCGGCCGCTCCGCCGTGCTGAACATGGTGATCACCGAGACCGGCGCCGCCAAGGCCGTCGCGAAGGCGCTGCCGCACCTCGAGGGCAAGCTGTCCGGCTCGTCGATCCGCGTCCCCACCCCGGACGTGTCGATCGCCGTGCTCAACCTCGTGCTCGAGCGTCCCGCCACCAAGGAGCAGGCCAACGACTACCTGCGCCGCGTGTCGCTGCACTCGCGCCTGCGCCAGCAGATCGACTACAGCGCGTCCACCGAGGCCGTGTCGACCGACTTCGTCGGCTCGCACCGCGCCGGCATCGTCGACGGCCTCGCGACCGTCGCGCACGACACGACCCTGATCCTCTACGTCTGGTACGACAACGAGTTCGGCTACAGCTGCCAGGTCATCCGCGTGCTCGAGGAGATGGCGGGCACTCACCCCGCCGTGCTCCCCGCGCGCCGCAGCGTGACGCTCGAGGTCGACGCCGAGCCGGTCCCCGTCGGGGTCTGAGCCTCGCCCTCGGATGCCCGGGATGCCGCACGGCCCCCGGGCATCCTGCTCTCTGCGCCGTCCCTGCCCGCGAACCCTCACTCGATGACGCGAACCCTGACCGGAATACGACTCTGCCCCGTATTTCAGTCAGGGTTCGCGTATTTCAGTGAGGGTTCGCGGGCAGGGAGAGCGCCGGGCAGCCGTCCCTACGAGTTCACGCGGATGACCTCGTGCTGGTACGGGGAGATGACCGCTCCCGAGATGCGGCAGTCCAGCAGCAGGAACGGGCGGGATGCCGGGTCCTCCTGCGCCCAGGACGCCAGGCGGTCGAGGTCGGCGAGCGAGCGCACCACGACACCCTCGGCGCCGACGGCGCACGCGAGGCCGGCGAACGAGGTCTCCGGGATGAGCATGGGCTCGGTGGCGAGGCCCTTGAGCCCGTACAGGTTCACCTCGGCGCCGTAGGCGGCGTCGTTCCACACCACGGCCAGGCCCCGCCCGCCCGCGGAGCGCACCGCGGTCTCGAGGTCGGCGAGGGCCATGAGCCCGCCGCCGTCGCCGGTGGTCAGCACGATGGTGGCATCCGGCTTCGCGGCGACCGCGCCCGGCACCGACGGCCAGCCCAGGCCGATCGCCTGGAACGCGGTGCCGACCATGATCATGCGGTCGGGGGAGGCCACCGGCCAGTACATGTTCGCCCAGCCGATGAAGTGGCCGCCGTCCGAGACGACGACGCGGTCTTCGGGCAGCAGCTCGGCGATCCGCCGCGCCACCGAGCGCGGGTCGAGCCGGCCGTCCGGGGCGAGGTCGTCGCCCGGATCGACCGCGCGCAGCGGTTCGAGGTCGACCCGCTCGCGCCAGCCGCTGCGGGCCACGTCCATCGCGTCGAGCTCGGCGACGAGCGCCGCGGCGACGATCGCGGCATCCCCGCGCACGTACGACCCGATGTGCGGATGCGTCGCCGCGGGCGCGACGTCCACCTGCACCACGCGCGTGCCGGGGGCGAACAGCTCGCCGAACCGCATCGTGAACTGGTTCAGGGATGCCCCGAAGATCACGGCGACGTCCGCCTCGCGGATGAGCTCCATGGCGCCTGCGGCGCCGAACCCGCCGGTGACGCCCAGGTCGTAGCGGGAATCCGGGAACACCCCGCGGCCGAGGGCCGTCGACGCGGTGATCGCGCCGGTCGCCTCGGCGAGGGCGCCGAGGGCGTCGCCCGCGCCCGCGAGCCAGGCGCC
>DATMTQ010000051.1:0-15829 GCA_035564095.1 Microbacterium sp.
GGGTCACAGCTTGTAGCCGATCGCCCGCAGCAGCTCCTTGCGGTCCGCGATGTCCTGCTCGGTCTCGACGCCGACCGGCGGCTCGCCGTCGATCACGCCGGCCACGCCCCGCCCGGTCGGGGTCACCGCGACGAGCAGCTGCACCGGGTTGGCCGTGGCGCAGTAGATCGAGCACACCTCGGGCACGGCCTTGACCTGGTTGAGCACGTTCACCGGGAATCCGTCGCGCAGCATCACGACGAACGCGTGCCCGGCGCCGACCGCGAGCGCCGCCGTCACGGCGAGGTCGACGAGCGCGCCGTCGTTGCCGGTGCGGCGCACGAGCCGCGCCCCGGATGCCTCGCAGAAGGCGACGCCGAACCGCAGGGTTCCACCGACGCCGGCCAGCGCCTCGTGCAGGTCTTCGACGGTCTTGATGAAGTGCGACTGGCCGATGATGACGTTGACGTCGTCCGGCTTGTCGATGGGGACGACCTCGATGTCGACGGCCACGGCGAACCTCCCTTGACGACGTCAGCCTAGACCCGGAGCGCCGCCCGCAGGGGTGGGAAATGCGCAGCGCCCTCGCGGCGTTGTACATGCTTGTGCATACATCTGACGGACCCTCCGGGCGTCATGCGACGGTCGTCGTCATCGGCGGCGGGCAGGCGGGCCTCTCCGCCGCGCACCATCTGCAGCGGCGCGGCTTCGCGAGCGCCCTCACCGACCCCGATGCCGACCGCACGTTCGTGGTGCTGGATGCCGAAGACGGTCCCGGCGGAGCCTGGCGGCACCGCTGGGCGTCGCTGACCATGGCGACCGTCAACGGCATCTTCGATCTGCCGGGCCTGCACCGCTCGCCGGGTGATCCGTCGACCCCGAGCCGCGATGCTGTGCCGGCGTACTTCGCCGAGTTCGAGCGCACGGCCGGCCTGCCGATCCTCCGCGCCGTCACCGTGCACAGCGTGCGGCGCGCGGACGACGACCCGGACGGGGATCTCGTGATCGACTCCAGCACGGGGCGCTGGACGGCGCGGGCGATCATCAACGCGACGGGCACGTGGACCAACCCCGTGCGGCCGCGGTATCCGGGTCAGGATGCCTTCCTCGGCCGCCAGCTGCACACCCAGGAGTACGTGTCGCTCGACGAGTTCCGCGGGGAGCGCGTCGCCGTGGTCGGCGGCGGGATCTCCGCCGTGCAGCAACTCGAGGAGATCTCCCGCGTCGCCGACGTGTTCTGGTATACGCGCCGCGAGCCGGTGTTCCGCGAGTCGGGCTTCACTCCCGAGGTCGAAGGTCGCGAGACGATCGCCAAGGTCGTGGCCGACGTCGAGGCGGGCAATCCCACCGGCAGTGTCGTCTCCTACACGCAGCTCGCGTGGACCCCGTACGCGCTCGCCGCGAAGGAACGGGGCGCGCTCACGCCTCGCCCCCTGTTCACCGCGATCGAGCCGCACGGCGTGCGCGAGGCCGACGGCGCCTTCACCCCGATCGACACGATCCTCTGGGCGACCGGGTTCAAGCCGGCGATCGCGCACCTCGACCCGCTCGCCCTGCGCAACGAACGCGGCGGCATCGAGCTGCGCGGCACGCAGGTGGCCGCCGAGCCGCGCGTGCACCTGGTGGGGTTCGGGCCGTCGCAGTCGACGATCGGCGCCAACCGGGCCGGGCGCGCGGCCGTCGCCGACCTCGTCCGGCTGCTGGGTCGCGAGCCGGTGATGGGCGGCGCGCACCGATACGCTTGATGCGATGACGAACACGCGCGCCGAGGCCGCCTATCTGCGCTCGCTGGCCGCGTTCCGCATCCCGACTCTGGACCTGCTGCACGGCCGCTACGCGCCGTTCGTGGTGGCCGCACTGTCGATCGTGTTCACGGTGGACCGCCCGGCCGTCGCGGTCGCAGACGCACACGTCGAGGTGGGTGAGATCCTCGACGAGCTGCGCGCCGGCGGCTACGACGAGGACGACCGGGCGCTGCCCTCCGGCACCGGGCGGGAGGTCTGCCGCCACTGGGTGAAGGTCGGCTGGCTCGTGCCGCAGATCGAAGGCGACGTCGAGGTGTACCGGCTGACCGCCCACGCCGTCGGAGCGCTGGAGATCACGGGCCGCACCGGGGGCGGCCGCACCCGGGTGTCGAAGTCGCGCGTGCGCACGCTGCTCGACGCCGTCGAACGGCTCGCCGCCGACGCCGAATCCGACCCGGAGCGGCGAATGGCCCGGCTCCTCGAGGAGCGCGACGCCCTCGACGCCGAGATCGCGCGGCTGTCCGCCGACGGCCGCGCCGAGCCGATCGACGACGAGCAGCTGCTCGAAGAGGCCGAGAACGTGCTGCACCTGGCGCGTGAGCTGCCGGCCGACTTCTCCCGCGTCGCCGAATCCATCAAGGCCATGCAGCGCGACGTCGTGGCGGACCTCCGCCGCGACGTGCGGCCCACCGGCGAAGTGCTGCGCGAGTACCTGCAGCGCGGGCAGCACGTCATGCACTCCACGCCCGAGGGCCGAGCGTTCGCCGGCGCCCTGCGCCTCCTCGGCGATCCGGAGCGCATCGACGCCCTGACCGAGCAGCTGCACGGCCTGCTCGCCCAGCCCTTCACGCGGCTCATGGATGCCGCCCAGCGCGAGGAGCTGGATGCCGTGGGCCGCCGCGTCGAGCTCGGCGTCCAGGAGGTGCTCACCGCGCAGCGACGGGCATCCCACGTCATCACCGGCCAGGTGCGCACCCACGACCCGGTGCGCGACCGCCAGGTCGACGACCTGCTGCGCGACGTCATGTCCGGCCTGCAGGACTGGACGCACAGCGCCTCGCCGGATGCCCAGGTCGAGCCGCTGCGCAGCCTTCCCGCCGCAGACGTGGGCCACCTGCGGCAGTCGGTCGGCGACGTCCGCCCGCCCGGTGCGCCGGCCGCGCTGTCCGAGGCATCCGACGTCGAGTTCGTCGACGCCGACACCCGCGCCTGGGGCGGACCGCACTACGCGGAACTGGAGGCGTACGTCTCCGGCCTCGGCGACGAGTTCGACCTCGGCGACGCGTTCCGGCAGGCATCCGACGACACCCGGCGCCCGGTGGATCTGCTGGGCCTGCTCGAAATCGCGCACCGCAACGGCATGAGCGAGGGCGCGACCGTGTCGGTCGTCGAAGCCCGCCGCCCCGACGGCACCACGCGGCGCTTCGCCTTCGGCGCCGTGACCGCCCGCACCACCAAGGAGATCGCCGATGAGTGAGTCCGCCACCCTGACGGACGAGACCGCCGTCGAGCTCCCGTCCGACCCGTTCATCGCCCCCGTCGCCATGGAGGACGACCCGGACGAGCTGTTCGCCGGCGACCGCGGGGTGCTCGATCCGGAGGTGCGGCGCGTGCTCGTGCACGTGCTGCAGCGGCGCTTCCTGCAGGCCGACCGCCATCGCGACCACTGGGCCGTGCTGCTGGACAACCAGCAGGTCATCGAGTCGCGCCTGAACGACCTGTTCGTACGCCTCGTGATCGACCACGACCGCGGCGTCGCCTACAAGCAGCAGGTGCGCGCGGGCGACCTCGACGTACCGATCCTGTTGCGTGACTCGCCCTACTCGCGCTCCGAGACGCTGGTGCTCGTGCACCTGCGCACCGTGTACCAGCGCGAGACGGCGGCCGGCGAGCCGTCGGCGCGCGTCGACGTGGAAGACGTCGAGCAGACGGTGCTCAGCTACTTCGCCGATGCCGACGGTGACACGGCGCGGCGGCAGAAGGCGATCCGCAAGGCGCTGGACCGGCTCGCGCGCGACGGGATCGTCGAGGAGGAATCCGCCGGGCGCTTCCGGATCAGCCCGCTCGTGGAGATCGTGCTGAGCGCCGAGAAGCTGCGGGAGCTGCGCGACTGGCTGCGCGGACAGACCGTGCAGGATGACGCCGCCGACGACCTGGAAGAAGAGGAGCGGTCGCTGTGACGATGCTCGACACGCTGTTCGGGCTGATCCCGGCGGCATCCCGCGGTCAGCAGTGGCTCGCCGAAGACCTGCAGCTGGTCAACTGGGGCGGCTACGACGGAGCGCACCGGGTGCGGTTCTCACCCGCGGCGACGCTGCTGTGCGGTGGCTCCGGGTCGGGCAAGTCCACGCTCATGGACGCGTACATCGCGCTCATGATGCCGCACACGACGCCGTTCAACGGGGCATCCAACGGGGGAGTGACCGGCCGCCCGCGCGGCGACGAGCAACGCAACATCCTCTCGTACGCCCGCGGCAAGCTCGACGAGTCGCGCACCGAGGACGGCACCCGGATGCGGGTGCTGCGCGGTGACGGCCACGACACGTGGACCGCGGTCGCGGCCACCTGGATCGACCACGACGGATCCCGGTTCACGGCAGTGCGGGCCTGGTACATCCCCGCCGCCGCCCGCGTGCTCGAAGACACCGTGCGCGTGCGGGCCACCGCCGACGGGCCGTTCGCGCTGAGCTCCCTCGAGGGCGCCGCGGCCCTGCACTTCACCGACACGTCCCTGAAAGCCGCCGGACTCGACCCGGTCGGCACCGACCGCGAGTTCTCCGCGCGGCTGCACGCCGTGCTCGGCATCGGCGCGGCCGGCGCGGGTGCCAAGGCGATGAGCCTCCTCGCCCGCATCCAGGCCGGTCAGCAGATCACCACGGTCGACGACCTGTACAAGCGGCTGGTGCTCGAAGAGCCCGAGACCATGGCCACGGCCGACGCGGTCGTCGCCCACTTCGACGGGCTGGAGAGCACGCGCACCCGCATGCTCACCGCGCGCCAGCAGGTCGCGGCCCTCGAGCCGATCCGCGCGCTGCGCACGAAGATCGCGGCCGCCGCGGAACGGGTGCGGCTCATCGACGACCTCGGCCAGTTCTCCGACCCGGCATCCCTCGCCGCGCTGTGGCGGGCCGAGCGCCGGCTCGACCTGCTGCGCGACGTCGAGACGGAGCTGCGCGGCGGCACGCAGGCGGCCGACGTCGCGCTGCGCGAGAAGCGCGCGCTCGCGGATGCCGCCGAGGCCGAGCGCGACGGCCTGCTGGACGTGCTGCGCCTGTCCGGCGGCGACCGCCTCGAGACCGCTCAGCGCGAGCTCCGAGAGGTCGAGCGTCGGCTCTCGAGCGTGCAGCGCGAGCGCAGCGTGCTGGACGACGACCTGCGCGGGATCGGGCTGGCGGCCGCGACGCGCGACGAGTTCACCGCGATCGCCGCGCAGGCGCGGGCCGGCCTCGCCGACGCCGACGCGAAGGGCGCCGCCCGGAACGCCTACGTCGAGGCCATGACGGCGAAGAAGGCGGTCGCCCGCGAGATCGCCGACCTCGAGTCCGAGGTCCGGCGGGCGGCGGAGCGCACCGACAACATCCCGCGTGCGCTGCACGAGTCCCGCGAGCTGCTGGCGCGCGCGGCGGGCCTCGAACCCGAGGACCTGCCGTTCGTCGGCGAGCTCGTCGAGGTGCGCACCGAGTTCGAGCCGTGGCGGGAGGCGTTCAACCTCGCCCTCGGCGGCTTCGCGACGACGCTCATGATCGACGTGGCGCACCTCGGCCGTTTCCGCGACGCCATCAACGCCGTGCGCACGCCCGTGCGGCTGCGCTACGAGGGCGTGCACACCGGGCTCGACGAGGTCGGCGCCCGGGATGCGCGCACTCTGCCGGGGCGCCTCGACTACCGCAGCACGCCGTTCACCGGCTGGCTGCGGCAGCGCCTGGACGAGCGCTTCGGCTTCGTCTGCGTCGACGCGGCGGCCGACCTCGCGCACCACCGGACGGCGCTCTCGATCACCGGCCAGACGTCGCAGGGCAGCCGCGGCGCGCACGGCGGCCAGGGCCGTGACAACGTGCTCGGCTTCTCCAACGAGCGCCGGCTGCGCGAGCTCGCGGTGCAGCTCGACGAGGCCCGCAGTCGCTTCCAGGATGCCGACGCGGCGACGAAGGACGCGGAGGTGGCTCTGGACGCCGTCGACGAGCGGCTCGCGGTGTACGCGAAGATCGTCGACCTGGCGTGGGAGCAGGTCGACGTGGCTGCCGTCACGGCCGAGCTCGACCGCTGGAACGCCGTTCACGACGAGCTGACCACCGCGAACCCCGAGATCGCGCGTCTGCAGGGACAGATCGCCGCGGCCAAGGGCAAGGCCGACGCGCTGCGCGAGGAGATCGCGCGCGTCAAGGTCGAGCGCGAGCAGATCGAGGCGCGCTGGGCGGACGTCACCGACGACGTGGATGCCAGCCAGACGACGCTGGATGCCGCCGAGGACGCCGGCCTGGCGCTCGACGACGATCAGCGCGGGTTCCTCGACGCCCGGTTCACGCTGCGGGATGCCGCCGCCGCGGCGGGCCCGTCGGTCGTGCTCCGCCGGTTCGACGCGGCGCTCGACACCGCCGCGCAGCGGCTCGCCGAGGACCGCGCGTCCGCGGTTGCGTCGCTCGAGGAGCAGCGGGAGAGCCTGCGTCGGCTCATGACCGGGTTCCTCGAGCGGTGGCCGAACCCCAACCTGCTGCCCGACCCGGATGCCTCCACCGGCGACTTCGAGCACATCCTGGTCGCGCTCGAGACGAGCGGGCTGCACGAGCTCGAGGCGGAATGGCGGGACAGCCTGCTCAACCTCTCCGGCAACGACCTCACGAACCTCGATTCGACGCTCAGCCGGTCGCTGCGCGAGATCCGGGACCGCATCGATCCGATCAACCGGATCATGCAGGACCTCCCGTTCTACGACGACGGTCACCGCCTGCAGATCACGACCCGCGAGAACCAGTCCGAGCCGCGCCGGCGCTTCCGCCGCGAGCTGCGCGAGGTGCGGGCGCTCATCGACGCGGCCTCCACCGACGACGAGCGGGAGCAGGTGTACCGGCGCATGTCGCGCCTGATCGGCCGGATGCGCCGGTCGGCGCCCGACTTCGGCGACCTCATCGACGTGCGCAATCACGTGCGGGTCAGTGCCGAGCGGGTCGACGCCGCGACCAAGCAGCACGTGGCGCTGTACGACCACATCGGCGAGAAGTCCGGCGGCGAGTCGCAGGAGCTCATCGCCTTCATCGTCGGCGCCGCGCTGCGCTACCAGCTCGGGGATGCCGGCGCGGAACGGCCGCGCTACGCGCCGGTGTTCATGGACGAGGCGCTCATCAAGGCTGACGCGCACTTCACCAAGCGTGCGATCGGCGCCTGGCGCGGTCTCGGCTTCCAACTGGTGATCGGCGCGCCGAACGACAAGTACAGCGCGATCGAACCGCACGTCGACGTCGAGTACGACATCCTCAAGGACACCCGCGGCCGCTCGTGGGCCAAGCTGAAGGTCGGGCTGCCGGAGTAGGCGGCCTCCGGTCCATACACCCGCGGTGCGCGGAACACCAGGGAGTTGCGGCGAACGCCGGTGGGGCTAGCGTCGAAGTCATGAGGCCGGCAAACCTTCTGATTCTCGGTGCCTCCGGCGATCTCACCTCGCGGCTCCTGCTGCCCGCGCTCGCTCAGCTCCTGCAGCGCGAGCCCGATCGCGAGCTCTCGCTGCGCGGCGCCGGCTCGGACGACTGGGACGACGAACGCTGGCGCGACACCGTGCGACGCGCCTTCGCCGAGGCGGGCGCGGAGGACGCTTACCAGCGGGTCGCGCAGACGTCGTACACCCGGGCGGACATCACCGAGGCGCAAGACCTCGGTGCCCTGCTCACTGCGGACGCGGGTCCTGTGGTCGTGTACTTCGCGGTGCCGCCCGCCGTGACGGTCGCGGCGTGCGAGGCGATGCGCGGGGTCGATCTCCCGGCGGACATCGTGCTCGCCATGGAGAAGCCCTTCGGCGGGGATCAGGCGGGCGCCGCCCGCCTCAACGAACTGCTGCGCGACCTCGTTCCCGAGGACCGCGTGTTCCGCGTCGACCACTTCCTCGGGAGGCCGACGGTGCTCAATCTGCTCGGCATCCGGTTCGCGAACCGTCTTCTCGAGCCCCTGTGGTCGGCGGAGCACATCACGAGTGTGCTGGTGCGGTTCGACGAGTCGCTCGCACTGGAGAATCGCGCGCGCTACTACGACCATGCCGGGGCGATGATCGACATGCTGCAGAGCCACCTGCTGCAGGTGCTCGCCGTGCTCACGATGACACCGCCGGCGACGCTCGGGGAGCGGGACCTCCGGGATGCGAAGGCGGCCGCACTCCGGGCGACGCGCATCTGGGAGGACGATCCGGTGCACTTCTCCCGGCGTGCGCGCTACACCGCCGGCACGATCGGGGAGCGCCACATCCCCTCGTACGTCGATGAATCCGGCGTCGACCCGGCTCGCGACACCGAGACCCTCGCCGAGTTCACGTGCGAGGTGCGCACCTCGCGGTGGGCCGGGGTGCCGATCACGCTGCGGTCCGGCAAGGCGATCGGCGCCGCCAACGCCGAGATCGTCGTGGCGTTCCGGCAGGTGCGGCATCTGCCGGAAGGGCTCGTGGGGCACCCGCCGGACGGCGGCGTGCTGCGGTTCTCGCTCGGACCCGACACCCTCTCGCTCGAGCTCAACGTGAACGGCGGCGACGACCCGTTCGTCCTGCACCGGGAGACCGTCACCGTGGATCTCGGCGAGGGGCGCATCCACGCCTACACCCAGGTGCTCAGCGAGATCCTCGACGGCGACGTCACGCTCTCGGTGCGCGGCGACGCGGCCGAGGAGTGCTGGCGCATCATCCAGCCGGTGCGGGATGCCTGGGCGCGCGGAGACGTGCCGATGGACGACTACCCGGCGGGATCCGCCGGACCGGAGTCCTGGCCCACCTCCGTCGCTCCCGGCGGCGTGTCGACGTCGGCCTAGCCCGGGCTGTGGGCAGCCGCACGACGACGACAGCCCTCCGCGGCCGCGGGCCGTGACGGACGGTTGCCCGGCGATGTACGCCGATCCGTCGCACGACCCGCGGCTGCAGCAGTGACCGGTGGTCAGCTGCGCGCCCGGCTGCCGGTGGCGGGATCCAGGAACAGCCGCGCGCTGTTCGCCCGGCTGTGGAACGAGAACATCCCGTTCAGCGAGCCGGCGAGCGCGTCGAACGAGGCGTCGCCGATGCGGCCGGTCTGCCAGTTGTCCTCGATGAAGCGCGTGATCGAGGTCTGGTCGGTCACCGTGTGGTCCACGTAGTTGCGCTTCGCGTACGGCGACACCACGAGGAGCGGCAGCCGCGGGCCGTAGCCGCAGCGGTCGAGGTACCCGCCGGCGATGCGGGCGGTGTTCGTGCCGCAGCTGTCGCCGAGCAGCGCGTCGTTGGCGGGATCGTTCGACTGGTTCACGATCGGGCCCATCTGGTGGTCGTACCAGCCGTCGCTGTCGTCGTACGCGATGACGACCGCGGTGGAGGACCACTCCGGCGTCTTCTGCAGCCGGTTGATCGTGTCGACGACGTACCGCTGCTCGTCGAGCGGCGTGGAGTATCCGGCGTGGCCGTCCTGGTAGCCGGGGGCCTTCAGGAAGCTGACCGCCGGCATCGAGTGCGCCTTCACGGCGGCCCAGAAGTCGGTGAGGTCGTACTGGTGGTTCGCGCGGCCTGCGTGACCGATCTCGGCGACGGACGCCGGACGCAGGTGCTGCAGGTTGGCGGTCGAGGCGTAGTACTGGAACGGCTCGTGATGCGGGATGTAGTCCTTCGACGTCACGCCGCCGGCATCCGTGTGGGTCGCGGTGCAGTCGGCGAATCCGCCCTGGAACCAGCCCCACGTGACGCCCTTGGCGTTGAGCAGGTCGCCGATGTTCTTGCTGTTCGGGTCCACCGAGGTGGCGGTGTCGCGCGTGTCGCAGACGTCGCCCGTCGGCTGCGGATCGCCGATCATGGTCCCTGCGGCGGAGACGGCCGGGGACGTCTGGGAGAACCCGTGGGTCTGACCCGATGCCAGGTTGATCGCGCCGACGCTCGACGGGCCGAAGGTCGTGCCGTACGAGTTGTCGCTCATCGCGAAGCGCTGGGCGTAGTTCCAGTACGCGGTGACCGTGTTGGCGTCGTAGTAGCCCATCACGAGCCCGGTGCCCTTGCCGGCATCCTGACACGCCGCACTGCCGCGGCCGACCGTCTCGACGAACTTGTCCATCAGGCCGCCGTCGAACGCCTTCTGCTCATCGGTGTAGGTGTGGTCCTGGTCGCACGTCTGCGCCTGGCTGCGATCGAGCCGGAACGGCTGCGTGGAGTTGGGGTTGTTGGGGCTCAGCAGGCTGGTGCCCAGTCCGTTGACGGCGGGCGTGCCCTTCGCCGCGGTGAATGCGGGCTCCCCGGCCGGGTTGGCCGCGACCGGGTAGGTGGCGAAGTAGTGGTCGAACGACACGTTCTCCTGGAAGAGCACGACGAGGTGCTTGATCGGCGTGCGGGTGGCGGATGCCGCACGCGCGCCGTCGGGATGAGCGGCGGTGGTGCGGACGGCGTCGGCGGATGCCGGTGCCAGGGACAGGGCGGCCAGCAGCAGGGCTCCGGCGGCCGCGGTGGCGCAGGTGAGTGCTCGTTTCATCGTCAGACCTTCCGACCGAGGGTCGCCGCGGCGGAATGGGGAGAGGTGTGCCGCGGCGGGGGTTGACTTTCCTCACGATGCACCCAGCCGCCGTGCCGCGCAATGGCGACGGAGTGAACGTCCGCGGAATTCCCGACACGCCGAAGACCCCGCGACGGTGGATCGCGGGGTCTTCGAGGCCGTGCGGGTCAGCGGGCGACGATGCCCTCGCCGCCGGCGGCATCCGGAACGAGCACCGAGCCGATCGCGGTGAGCGAGCCGTCGCCGCCGACGTGGAACTCGTCGACCATGCCGGCGACGCCCGTCTGCACGTACAGCGAGCCGCCGTCCGCGCTGACCGCGGCGTCCACGGTTCCGGCATCCGTCGCGGTGACGCCGACCGGGGTGAGCGAGCCGTCCGCACCGATGCGGTAACCGCTCAGCGTGCCGCTGCCGGCGTTCGAGGCGTAGACGTACTGGCCGTCGACGACGATCCAGCAGGTCGCCGCCTGCCCGGTCGCGACCGTGGCGAGCGGGGTCAGCCGGCCGTCGCCGCCGACCGTGAACGTGGCGACCGAGTTGGTGCCCGCCTCGCTGGCGACGAGGTGTCCGGCGGCGTCGAACTGGAATCCGAACGGCACCGCACCGGGCACGGGCGTGACCACGGGCGCCGACGACAGCCGGAACGGGGTCGCGGCGAACACGTCGAACGCGCTCGTGTTGCCCTTCGTCGAGATCACGAGCTTCGTGCCGTCCGGCGTGAACGCGATCTGCGCAGGGGTGTGGGTGAACTCGGGCGTCGCGTTGGGGTCGAGCCCGAGCGCGCGGTGCCACGACGGCACGGGGACGAGGTATCCGCCGAGGTTCAGGTAGCCCTGGATGGAGCCGCCGTCGCGGGCGTTGAGCACGAACACGCGGTTGTCGTGCGTGGCGATGCTCACCGGGGCGTCTCCGCGGGTGCCGACGACCTGGCGGCGCACGAGGCGATCGCCGACCATCGCGAACGAGGTGAGCGTGTCGCTGCCGCCGTTGACGGCGAACAGCGACCCGCCCGCGCGGGCGAGCGAGCTCTCCGAGGCGAGGTGGTCCGCGACGGACCCGGTCAGCTGCAGGCCGTCGCCGCCGGTGGCGTAGGTGCCGGCCTGCCGGAGCGTGCCGTCGGCGAGGCGGTCGTAGGCGACGACGGCGTTGCCGGTGAGGGCGTCCGTCTGCACGAACACGGTGCCGGTCGCGGTCCCGTCTTCGCCGGTGGTGGCGTTCGCGGCGGTCGCGCTCGCCCCGAAAAGTGCAGCGGCGGCCAGCGCAGCGGCGCCGGCCCGGTATCCGATCTTCATGGTGGTTCCCTCCGTGGGGGTGGTCGGGGATGATGCGGGATCCACGGTCGCACCGCGCGGCCGACGGGGGAACAGCGATCCGCTTACCGACCGGTGACGGCCGGTGTCACGGATTCGTAAGGGATGCCCGGACGCGCGGGTGTCCGACCGACCTATCCTGAGCGCATGGCGAAAGGGCAGCCCGGCGCGGCATCCGACGTGGTACCGGATGCCGGTGCGCTCGCCGATCGCCGCATCCTCCTCGTCGAGGACGACGAGACGGTGCGCGAAGTCGTGCGCACGTACCTCGGCGCCGCCGGCTACATCGTCGACGAGGTCGCGGACGGCTTCGCCGCCATGGAGCTCATCGCCGAGCGCCTGCCCGACCTCATCGTGATGGACCGGATGCTGCCGGGCATCGACGGGATCGAGGTGTGCCGCCGCATCCGGGCGCAGCACGACATCCCCGTCGTCATGCTCACCGCGCTCGGCGCCACCGACGACCGCATCGACGGCCTGGAGGCGGGCGCCGACGACTACGTCACCAAGCCCTTCTCTCCGCGTGAGCTCGTGCTGCGCGTCGGCACCGTGCTGCGTCGCAGCCTCGCCGAATACGCCCCCGAGGCGCCGTTCGACCTGGGGGAGTTCACCCTGCATCCGTCGGCGCGCTTCGTGTTGCGCCGCGGGACGCCGCTCACCCTCTCGGCGCGGGAGTTCGACCTGTTCGCGTTCCTGCTGAAGCATCCGCAGCGCGCCTTCACCCGCGAGGAGCTGCTCGAGTCGGTGTGGGGCTGGCGGTACGGGGACCTGTCCACCGTGACGGTGACGATGCGCCGGTTGCGCGAGAAGGTCGAGGAGGATCCGGCGCATCCCAGCATCCTGCAGACGGTGTGGGGCGTCGGGTACCGTCTCGACGTCGGAGCGGCGACATGATCCGGCCGGGGGATCTCGCCGCGATCGTCGCAGTTGCGCTCGGGAGCGCACTGCTCGTCGGGGCCGTCGGGTTGCTCGTCCTGCGGCTGGCCCGGCGCCGGTCGATCCTGCTGCAGGTGTCGATCGTCGTGCTGACCGGCACGGTTGCGACCGCGGTGGGGATGGCGGCCGTCGCCCGGGCGATGTTCCTGTCGCCGCACGACCTGCTCGTCAGCCTGTGGGTGGCCGGCGTCGCGGCGGTGGTGTCCCTCGGGGTCGCGGTGGTGCTGGCCGCGACCTTCGTGCGACAGGCGCGCCGCGTGCGCAGCATCGCCGAGGCGCTCGGCGACGGCGCGGCGATCGTGCCCCCGGATGCCTCGAGCTCCGAGCTGACCGCGGTCGCCGAGGAGCTCGCCCGTACCAGCCGTCGCCTCGAGGATGCCCGGGCGGAGGTCGCCGCGCTCGACGCCTCGCGGCGGGAGCTCATCGCGTGGATCTCGCACGATCTGCGCACGCCGCTGGCCGGTCTGCGGGCCATGGCCGAAGCGCTCGAGGACGGACTGGCGGACGACCCGCAGCGCTTCCACCGCCAGATGCGCCTGCAGGTGGACCATCTGTCCGACCTCGTGGATGACCTCTTCGAGCTGTCGAAGATCCAGTCCGGGCGCCTGGTGCTGACGCTCGAGGCCGTGTCGCTGCACGACCTCGTGAGCGATGCCGTGGCGGAGCTGCGCGCGCTCGCCGAGTCGCGGCGGGTGACGATCCGGGAGTCGCCGAGCCCGGACGTCCTCGTGCACGGTGATGCGCGCGAGCTCGGCCGGGTCGTCGGGAACCTGCTCATCAACGCGATCCAGTACTCGCCCCCGGGCCGGTCGGTCTCGGTGACCACCGAGCTGGATGCCGACGGGCGCGCGGTGCTCAGCGTCGTCGACGAGGGCGGCGGCATCCCGGCGGAGGACCTGCAGAACGTCTTCCGCGCCGGGTGGCGGGCCGCGGCATCCCGCACCCCGCAGTCCGCCGCGGACGGCGTGGCGTGGGGGAGATCGAGCGGGGCGGGGCTGGGACTGGCGATCGCGCACGGGATCGTGGCGGCGCACGAGGGAGAGATCCGTGCGCGCAACATCGTCGGCGGATCGCGGTTCGACGTGATCCTGCCCTGCGTCCCGGCGTGAGGGTCGCGGGCGGTCAGGGGATCCGGAGCTCCTCGGGCTCCACGACGACGTCCACGAGGGCGCCGTTGCGCCAGACCGTCATCTCGATGCGGCGGCCGATCGCGCCCTCCACCATGGCGCGCTGCACGCCGGTCGGGTCGAGGATCGGGATGCCGTCGAGCGAGATGACGACGTCCCCGGGGTGCGCGCCGGCCCGCGCGGCCGGGCTGCCGGCGACCACCGACAAGACCTGCATGCCGGCGGCCGAGCCCACTTTCGCGGCAGCCTCGGGGCTCAGTGGCACCTTCGCCCCGGCGATTCCCAGCCAGGCACGGCGCACGCGCCCGGTCAGGCGCAGCGACTCGATGATGGCGCGCGTGGTCTCGTTGATCGGCACGGCGAGACCGAGGCCCAGGCCGGCGACCGCGGTGTTCACGCCGACCATGCGGGCGCCGCTGTCGGCGAGCACTCCGCCGCTGTTGCCCGGGTTGAGGGCGGCATCGGTCTGGATCACCTCGTCGATCGTGCGCCCGGAGCGTGTCGGAAGCGACCGGCCGAGGCCTGAGACGATGCCCGCGGTCACGCTGCCGGCCAGCCCCAGCGGATTGCCCAGCGCGACGACGAGCTGACCGACCTGCAGCCGCGCGGCGTCTCCGAACCGCACGGGCGGCGGGGTGGGGCCGTCGGCGCGCAGCACCGCGAGGTCGGACAGGGGATCGGCGCCCACCACGTGCGCGGCCGACGAGGTGCCGTCCGAGAACGAGAGGTCCACGGCGGAGGCGTCGCTGACCACATGGGCGCTCGTGAGCAGGTGCCCGTCCGTCGTGATGACCGACGCGCTGCCGGCGCCGTCGCCGCGGCGGGTGCGCACCGTCACCGCCGCGACCGAGGGGAGCACGGTCCGGGTCACCCGCATGACGGCACGGGAATACGCGTCCAGGGCATCGGGATCGGGAGTGGTGTCGCTCACGCACTCAGTCTGCGCCGGCGCGCGCGGGCGGGGCGCGAGTTCGCCGATGGCGCACGCGGTGCCGTGACGTCGTCGGCGACCCGCCGGAGTCCGTGTGCGCGGACGTAGAGTGACCGCATGGTCGACGACGCCGGTGAGATCCCGCTGAGCGATGCGCCGCCTCCGTCCGGCGCCGGGTGCGCCGAATGCGAGGCCGCGGGCGGATGGTGGTTCCATCTGCGCCGGTGCGTGGAGTGCGGCCACGTCGGCTGTTGCGACGATTCGCTCGAACAGCACGCCCGCCGGCATTTCGAGGCGACCGGGCACCGGTTCATCCGCAGCTTCGAGCCGGGCGAGGCCTGGTTCTGGGACTTCGAGGCGGACCGGGCGGTTCGGGGCATCTCGTTGCCGCCGCCCGATCACCACCCCGTCGAGCAGACCGCTCCGGGGCCTGCGGATCGGGTGCCGGCCGACTGGCGGGCACAGGTGGGCCGCCGGCGCTGAGGGGCGCCGCGAGACGACCCGGCCGCGCGGACGGCAGGGACTGCGGCGGACGCCTCAGAAGGGTGCGGGGTGTTGTTCTTTTCCGGGTGGGTGGTCGGGGAGCAATCGGATGGTGCCGGGTGGTCGGGTGGTGTGGGTGCGCCGGGTGGGGGACGTCCATTTCAGGATGCCGCCGGGGAGTTGTTCGACGTGCCAGTCGGTTTGGTGTTTCAACGTGTGGTGGCGTGGGCAGAGGCAGGCGAGGTTGCACAGGTCGGTGGGTCCGCCGTCGGCGGCGGCGACGGTGTGGTCCATGTCGCAGGTGGCGGCGGGGCGTCTGCAGCCGGGGAATCGGCAGTGCAGGTCGCGGGCTTCGAGGTACAGGCGTTGCCGGGTGGTGGGCCGGTATCGGTCGACGTTGACGGGGACCCCGGTGGCCGGGTCGGTGAACACCCGCACCCAGTCGTCCGCGGCCGCGGCGAGGAGTCGGGCGGTGTCGTCGTCCACGGGCCCGTACCCGGGGATCTCCGCCAGCCCGTACCCGGCTCCCACGGTCCCCACGATTCTGCCGGTCCCGTCGGGTCCGGTCGCGGGGCAGGCGTTACCGGGTCCGGTGAAGGTGCCCCCGGTGAGGGTCGCCGCGGTG
>DATMTQ010000052.1:0-2626 GCA_035564095.1 Microbacterium sp.
CGATCGATCGAGGCGAGATCGCCCAGGATCTCCAGCTCGCCCCGGCACGCGGCGCATCCGGCGAGGTGTGCACGGAACGCGGCCGGCATCGACGCCTCGCCGGACAGGATGCCTTCGAGGATCCCGTCGGAGCGGTCGAAGCATTCGTCGCACGACATCCACGGCTCGAAGTCGTCGCTGAGCTGGTCCAGCACGAGGTGGGTCCAGGAATCGTACGTTCTCATCGTTTCACCTCCTCGTGCGCGGGTGCAGGCAGATAGCCCTGAGCAGTGAGATCCGCTCGCAATCGCCGGCGTGCATCGTGCAGGGTCTTGTACACCGTGTTGCGGGTCGTGCCGAGTCGATCGGCGATCACGTCGACGGGGATGCCTTCGACGGCGATGGCGATGAGGATCCGCTGCTGGTGCGGCGTCAGACTCTCCGCGATGCCGCGGCGGACGGCATCCGCCAAGGCGGATGCTTCGAGCTGCTCGAGCGGGTTCGCGGTCAGCGCCGCCGGCTCGGGAATCGCCGTGAGGTCGATCTCGGTGCGCGACCAGAGCTCGCGGCGCACGGCCGTCGCCGTATGGAAGATGGCGAACTTGTAGGCCCAGGTGGTGAACTTCGCGCGGCCTTCGAACGTCGACAGCCGGGCGAGGACCGCGATCACGGCATCATCCGCACTGGACTGCACGACGACCTCCGCCCGGGCGCGGCCCAGCCGGGATGCCTCGCCCGTCCGCGACAACGTGAAGCGTGCGGCGCGCACCATGAGGGCGTGGAGGCGACGGACGGCTTCCGCGCGTGCCGGCTCCGGACCCGACAGCGCGCCGACCCAGTCGTAGTCGTCGCCCATAAGGAGTTTGTATCACCGCGCCGACGATTCTTACCGGCGAATTCCTCGGGCTCCTCACGGGGTAAGACTCCGCGGATCGACCCCACTCATCCGGAGAGGCGCACATCGCGCCGAGGATCGAGAAAGGCATCCGGTCATGAACGAGAACACGCATCGGCCGAGGGCGGTGTCGGCGCTCGCGGCAGTGGCCATCGTCGCCGCGCTGGCCGTCGCCGGCATCGCCGGCGGCGCCGCGACCGCGCAGCCGGCTGTCTCCGGCTCCCGCATCGGCACGATATCCATGGCGGACATGCAGCACGACGGCATGTCGCCGACATCGAAGCAGATCAGCCTGTACACGGTCATGGCCCACCTGTGGGGGCAGCACATGGAGTGGACGTATGCGACGGTCGTCGCCTTCGCACAGAACTCGCCCGCGCTTCAGGCCTCGCTCAGCCGCCTGCTGCAGAACCAGACGGACATCGGCGACGCGATCGAGCCGTTCTACGGGGCGACGGCGGCCAGTCGTCTGACCGCGCTGCTGAAGGTGCACATCGAGGATGCCGTGCCCGTGCTGACCGCGGCGAAGGCCGGCGACCATGCCGCCCTGCAGACGGCGCTGAACGCCTGGTACGCGAACGCGAAGGACATCGCAGACTCCCTGGCGGCGGCCAACCCGCACTGGAAGAAGGCGGACATGGAGCAGATGATGCAGACGCACATCACCCAGACCGTCGCGTACGCCGGCGACCTGCTGGCCGGGGACTACCCCAAGGCCATCGCCGACTACGGTCTCGCCGAGCAGCACATGGACGAGATGGCCGACATGCTCAGCGCCGGGCTGATCCTGCAGTTCCCGCAGGCGTTCCGCTGACGTCGGAGCCGGGCGCTCCGTTCAGGCCACCAGTTCGCGGAGCCGCCGTGCGTCCCGCACGGCGGCACCCGCGCCGTCGTTGTTGAAGTAGGCGACGATGCCGTGTGATCCGCGCCAGTGTCCGATCCGGTCGGCCCAGCGTCTCAGCTCCGCGTCCGGGTAGGAGCCGGTGTACAGCTGCGGGCCCGGGCCGTGGAAGCGCAGGTAGACGTCGCCCGTCGTCGCTCGCGGCACACACGGCATGCCCGCGCCGCTCATGATGCAGTAGGTCGTGTTCCGCCGCTCGAGCAGGGCGAACACGTCCTCGCTGTTCCAGGACGGATGCCGCAGCTCGACGGCCGTGCGCACGCCCGCCGGAAGGGCCCGCAGCAGCGTGTCGAGTCGTTCGTCGTCGCGCTCGACGGTGGCCGGCAGCTGGAACAGCAGGAAGCCGGCCCGGTCTCCGAGCGCCTCCATCCCTTCGGCGAGGCGGGGCATCCACACCTCCGGATCGCGCAGCCGCCGGGCGTGGGTCAGCCCGCGCGGGGCCTTCACCGCGAAGCGGAATCCGCCGGGGACCCGTGCGCGCCACCCGGCGAACGTCTCGGCGCGCGGCCAGTGGTAGAAGCTCGCGTTCAGTTCGACGGTGTCGAACTCTGCGGCGTAGACGTCGAGGCGACGCGCCGCGGGCGTGCGCGGCGGGTAGAGCACGTCCTTCCAGTGGTCGTAGCTCCACCCCGACGTTCCGATCCGCACCTCGCCGGCATCCACGTCTCGACCGTGGGACGCGCCCCGCACGCTGTCAACCCCTTTGCCGCATCCGGCCGCGGAACGCCAATGTCGAACCGTCCTCGGTTTGCGTCGTTCTAAAACTCGGCCTACCGTGGATAGAAGGGCCTGCGCTCGGCGCGGCCCACTGACGACCAGTCCGCGGCCGCGCCGCGCGCCCTCCCAGGGGC
>DATMTQ010000053.1:0-11359 GCA_035564095.1 Microbacterium sp.
CGGCGCGCACGAGCCGCGCGTAGAAGTCGACCGGGGCGCCCGGCGGCAGGCTGCCGCCGCCTGAGAGCCACGCGCCGGCAGGCACGTCGGCGAGCGTCGTCGCGATGAGCGCGTCCACTTCGTCGGCGCACAGCTCCGGGCCGGGCTCGTTGAGCTTGGTGGTCGTGCCGTCGGGTTCGAGCACGCTGATGTTCATGCGCACCGTGCCGCGGATGGGCACGACGTCGACCGGGACTGCGGCGGCCGCGCACAGGGACTCCAGCACGCCGCCCTCCACGCCGCCGGAGGGGAGGACGGCGCGGGTGGCGCCGCCCATCGCGGCGACGGCGCGGGAGACGTTGAGTCCCTTGCCGCCCGGATCGATCCGGCTCGAGGTCGCGCGCAGCACCTCGCCGCGCTCGAGGACGTCGAGGCCGACGGCGCGGTCGATGCTGGGGTTCGGGGTCAGGGTGACGATCACGCGGTCACGACCTTGGGGCCGGCGGCGCGCAGCGCCTCGACGGCATCCTCGTCCGCATCGCTGTCGGTGATGATGGTGTGCAACTCGTCGGCCCGCGCGAAACGCTGCAGGTGGATCGCGCCGAGCTTGCTGGAATCGGCGAGGAGGATGCGGGTGCGGGCCGCGTCGAGCATGGCGCGCTTGACGGCGGCTTCGTCCTGGTCGGGCGTGGAAAGCCCGTGGTCGGCGTCGAAGCCGTTGGTGCCGAGGAAGGCGACGTCGACCGTGAGGCCCGCGAGCGCCGCCGTGGCCCAGGGGCCGACGGCCGCGGCCGTGACCGTTCGCACGCGCCCGCCGATCAGCAGCAGGGTGAGGTTCTCGTAGCCGGCCAGGGCGGCGACGATGCTCGCGTTGTTGGTGACGACGGTCAGGTGGGCGTCGGCCGGGATCAGACCCGCGAGCGCGAGGGTCGTGGAGCCGGAGTCCAGCAGCACGGTGCCGCCCTCGGGAAGCTCGTCCAGGGCACGGGTGGCGATGCGCATCTTGGCTTCGGCCTGCTGCCCGATGCGGGAAGTGAGGGTGAGTTCGGGGACGGAGCGCTCCGTCGGAAGAGCCCCGCCGTGCACGCGGCGGACGAGGCCCTGCTGTTCGAGGACGGCGAGGTCGCGGCGCACCGTCTCGGTCGTGACGTCGAGGTGGTCGGCCAGGAGCGTGACCTCCACGCGGCCGTCGAGCTGCGCGCGTTCGAGGATGCGCTGCTGCCGCTCTGCTGCGTACATCGGGGCTCCTTCGCCGTCTGCGCCCCCACTGGACCGGTGGGCGTGGGACCACTATGCCACACAAACAAATACAGAACAACAGAAAACAAGAAATAAATGTTGATTCGTGTGGGAATCGCGTCGAGCATCAGGTTAGCGGGGCGGACGCCTCGTCCCACGGAGCCACGTCGACCGAGACCCGCAGTGTCGAGGACCGTGCGTCCGTGAAGATGATCCCGCGCATCGGGGACACGTCCGCATAGTCGCGGCCCCACGCGACGGTCACGTACCGGTCGTTCGCGCGCTGGTCGTTGGTGGGGTCGATCGCGAGCCAGGCATCCTGCTCGGGCAGCCACACCGCGAGCCAGGCGTGTGAGGCATCCGCCCCGAACACGCGCTCCCGTCCCGGCGGTGGCTGCGTCGCGAGGTACCCGCTCACGTAGCGGGCGGCCACGCCGTGGCTGCGCAGGCAGGCGAGGGCGAGGTGGGCGAAGTCCTGGCACACCCCGGCGCGCTGCTCGAGCACGTGCGCCACCGAGCTGGTCACCGTGGTGGCGGTGCCGTCGTACCGGAAATCCCGGAAGATGCGGTGCATGAGATCGTCCGCGGCGTCGCCGATCGGCCGGCCGGGCGTGAGGGATGCCGCCGCATAGGCGAAAACGCCGTCGGCATGCACGGCCCGGGCCGACTCCAGCGCGAACTCCATCGCGATCCACGCGTCGGCGGCGTCGCTGCCGTGCGGCCGGGAGTCCTCCCACGATCGGGCCAGGGCACCCGGGTCGTACGCGGGCGCGGCCACGGTCACGTCGCTGTTCGCCTCGATCTGCAGGCGCCGGTGCTTGGCGGTCACCTGGAAGTAGGTGACCGCGTTGCCGTAGGCGTCCGTGTCGCGGCTGAGATCGACCGGCTCCGGTTCCACGCCGGCCGAGGTCGTCGCGATGCGCTGCCAGGGGAGGGGGCGCGGCGTCAGATGGAAGACGCCGAGGCTGTCGCGGACGTCGTCGTCGTACGTATAGGTCGTGCGGTGGAACACGCGATACCGCATCAGCCGACCTCCTCGATGACGGAGAGGTCGGTGAGCGCGACCGGGGGCAGACCTCCGGCGAAGTGCAGCGAGGCCGTTGCATCCGCGACCTGTTCGAGCTGGGCGATGAGGTCCGTGAGCATCTCGGCCAGGGCGTCGCGGCGACCGTTGTGCGAGGCGGCGAGCGCGGGGGCGTCGAGGTCGCGGAGCCGATCGGCGAGGTCCCGGATCAGCCGCTCGGCCCGCGTCGACCCGGTCGATGCGGGCAGCGAGGCGATGTGCTCGACGAGGCGGTCGACCGCGAACGCGACGGACCGCGGGTTCTGCCGGTCGGCGACCAGCAGCTCCACGAGGGCGCCGACGCGTGCCGTGCCCCGATAGCGCCGGCGGAAGGTCACCGCGCTCTCGGTGCAGGCGACGAGCACATCCCGCACCTCGCGTTCGGCGCGCAGCGGCCGGGTGCCGACAACGGTCGCGCGCAGCAGCCGGCACACCTGCAGGCCGCGTTCGAGGCTGCGGCCCGCCTCCACCACGTGCCAGCCGGCATCCCGGATCATGTTCGCGGTGACGCCCTGCAGCGAGAGCAGGGCGCCGAGCATCTGCCCGGCGGATTCCGCGATCTGGTGCTCGTGGCGGTTCACCCGCAGGGCGCGCTGCGCCCGCGTGACGGCGGCGAGCACGCGCCAGGTGTCGCCGGAGAGCTGGTCGCGCACCTCTTCGAGGGCATCCCGCATCCGGTCCAGGGCGTGGGCGGCGCTCCCGACGCGAGGCCCATCCAGCAGCAGGGAGCGGATGTCGGCTGCGGGCGAGGCCGCGGCCCGTCCGGACGGAGGGCCGGCCAGGCGGTGCAGCGGCACCAGCAGAGCGCGGGCGCCGGCTCCGGGCGCGTCGGGGTCCGCGGCGTCGAGCTCGTCGAGGTCCGGGTCGAGTGCGAGGATCATCCGCAGCACGTCTTCGGCGCGCTCGGAGTACCGGCCCGCCCAGAAGAGGTTCTCCAGGCTGCGCGGCGACAGCACGGTGTCCAGGCGGGCGACGACGTCGCCGTCCACGTCGACGAGTCCCTGGTCGGGCTCGGACGCGTCGGTCTTGCGCACCCAGACGTCCTTGGCGATGCGCGCGCCCGTCTGGTCGTAGGCGGTCGCGAGTCCACCCGCGAGCGGACGGTACGCGGTGCCGTAGCGCAGCGTGAACATACGCAGGGAGACGGGATGGGGGCTCGCGGCGCCGGCATCCGTCCACACCGGGGCACGGGACAGCAGCGGCTGCTCGCGTCCGACGTACAGGTGCGGTGCGGCGAGGATGCGGGCACGCAGCGCGGCGGCATCCTCCGCCGGCAGGGGGAGACCGGGCTGCACGGGCTCGTCGATGCGCAGCACCTCGAAGTCCGGATCGGCGAGCCGCGCCAGCACGTGCGCGCGGGCGTCGTCGTCGCCGCACCACCATGCGGGGGCCTGGGCGAGCCGCAGCGGCTCGCCCAGCAGCGCCTGACAGGCATCCGGCAGGAACGCCGCGAGTGCGGGATTCTCCAGCACGCCCGCCCCGAGGCCGTTCACCACCCGCACACGGCCGCGGCGGACGGCCTCGGTGAGCCCGGCGACGCCCAGGCGCGAATCGCCGCGCAGCTCGAGCGGGTCGCTCCACAGCGGATCGACGCGGCGCAGGATGACGTCGACGCGCTCGGTCGCCGGTCGCTTGGGCCAGCCGGGGGGCTTCAGCCACACCCAGCCGTCGCGCATCAGCAGGTCCTCGCCCTGCACGAGCGGGAGGCCCAGCACGTTCGCGATGTGGGCCTGGTCGAACGCGGTCTCGGAATGGGACCCGGGGGAGAGGACCACGACGCGCGGGTCGGCGGTCTCGCCGGCCGAGCTGCCGAGCAGAGCCGCGCGCAGGGCGGCGTAGAACGGCGCCATCCGGTGCGGGGCGCCGAGCTGGTACAGCTCCGGGATCACCTGCGAGATGACGCGGCGGTTCTCCATCACGTAGCCGAGCCCGGACGGCGCCTGCAGGCGGTCGGCGAGCACCTGCCAGGTGCCGTCCGGGGTGCGGCCGAGGTCCGCCGCGGTGATCACGAGCGACTGGGCGCCGGCTGCCGATGCCCGCACGAGCGGTCGCAGGTAGCCGCTGTGGCCGAAGACGGCGGCCGCGGGCAGGATGCCGTCGCGCAGCAGGGTGCGCTCGCCGTACAGATCGGCGAGGATCGCGTTCCACAGCTCGGCGCGCTGCGCGAGTCCGGCATCCAGATGCGCCCACGCCTCGGGGTCGAGCACGAACGGCATCGGGTCCAGGCGCCAGGGGAGGGCTTCGCCGAGCGGCGGCGTCCACGTGACGCCGTCGTCGGCGAGGAACCGGCTCACCTCGTCGGCGACGCGGGTGACCTCCGCCGGCTCGAGGTCGAGGGCGACCGCGGCGAACTCCCGCCAGGCCGGGCGGAGCAGGCCGTCGGCATCCACGACCTCGTCGTACGCGCCGGAGTCGTCGCCCGCGCTCGCCGTGCGGGCGTAGTCCTGGATGATGCTCAAGCGCGGGCCTCTCGGGATGCCGTGTCGGGACGCGGTCCCGCCCCAACCTACCGGTGCTCTTCGTCGCCCGCGGGACGATCTGCAGAGGAAACCGGCCGCCGCCCGTCCGCGACACGCGGCGAGCGGCGATCGCCCCTGCACAACGTCCCGCACCGCCTCTCGTGCATGTTCGCGTAGCATGGAGGGACACGCATCGATCCGGCCATCACCGGGGAGCACTCGGAAGAACAGGGCCGCGCGCCCCCGGTAGACCCGAGCGGGTCAGGCCCGTCACAGCCGCAGTGAAAGTGGCCGTCCACCGGTCGTCGAGCGAGGCCCGCCAGGGCCGGGACGAGACGCGGCGGGCGGCAACGCAGGGTGGTACCGCGGTCCGCGAGGATCGTCCCGGCAGCCAGATGAATCCGAGTTGCTGCGAGAGACGATGACCTACCCGAAGACCTCCTCCTTTGGTCCTGCCGCCGACGTCGTGCCGAGCCCGCGCTTTCCCGACATCGAGCGGGAGACCCTCGCGTTCTGGGAGCGCGACGACACCTTCCGCGCCTCGATCGCGAACCGGGACGGCGCCGAGGAGTGGGTGTTCTACGACGGTCCGCCGTTCGCCAACGGCCTGCCGCACTACGGGCATCTGCTGACCGGGTACGCGAAGGACCTCTTCCCCCGCTTCCAGACCATGCGCGGCAAGAAGGTGGACCGCGTCTTCGGCTGGGACACGCACGGTCTCCCCGCCGAACTCGAGGCCATGAAGCAGCTCGGCCTCAGTGAGAAGAGCGAGATCGAGGCCATGGGCATCGACACGTTCAATGGCAAGGCGCGCGCATCGGTGCTGAAGTACACCCGCGACTGGGAGGACTACGTCACCCGTCAGGCCCGCTGGGTGGACTTCGAGCGCGGCTACAAGACCCTCGACGTGAACTACATGGAGTCCGTGCTCTGGGCGTTCAAGACGCTGTGGGACAAGGGCCTCGCCTACGAGGGCTACCGCGTGCTGCCGTACTGCTGGCGGGACGAGACGCCGCTGTCGAACCATGAGCTGCGTATGGACGACGACGTCTACAAGATGCGCCAGGATCCGTCGGTGACGGTCACCTTCCCACTCACCGGCGTCAAGGCCGAGACCCTCGGGCTGACGGCCGTGCGGGCGCTCGCCTGGACGACCACCCCGTGGACCCTGCCCACGAACCTCGCGCTGGTGGTCGGCCCCGAGATCGAGTACGTGGTGGTGCCCGGCGGCCCCGCAGGCGCCGCCGACGTGCACCCGGGCGACGACGTCCTCGAGGCCACCGCACACCGGTATCTGCTGGCGTCCGACCTGCTCGGCGGCTACGCGAAGGACCTCGGCTACGAATCCCCGCAGGCCGCGCGCGAGGCCGTCGAGCAGACGCTGCTCGGGGCGGAGCTCGCCGACGTCACCTACGACCGGCTGTTCGACTACTACGCCGACGCCGACGCCTGGGGCACCGGCTCGGCGTGGCGCATTCTCGTCGACGACTACGTCACCACCACCGACGGCACCGGCATCGTGCACCAGGCGCCCGCCTACGGTGAGGACGACCAGCGCGTCACGGAGGCGCACGGCATCCCGCTCATCATGAGTCTCGACGACGGCGGCCGCTTCCTCCCGCAGGTGACGGATGTCGCCGGCCAGCTGTGGATGGATGCCAACCGGCCGCTGATCCGCGTGCTGAAGGCCGAAGGGCGCCTGCTGCGCGAGGCATCCTACGAGCACTCGTACCCGCACTGCTGGCGCTGCCGCAATCCCCTCATCTACCGCGCGGTGTCCAGCTGGTTCGTGCGTGTCACCGACTTCAAGGACCGGATGCTCGCGAACAACGAGCAGATCACGTGGGTGCCCGAGAACGTCAAGCACGGCCAGTTCGGCAAGTGGCTCGAGGGCGCGCGCGACTGGTCGATCAGCCGCAACCGCTACTGGGGCTCGCCGATCCCGATCTGGAAGAGCGACGACCCCGCGCACCCGCGCGTGGACGCCTACGGGTCGCTCGAGGAGCTGGAGCGCGACTTCGGCCGTCTGCCGCGCAACCCCGAGGGCGAGGTCGATCTGCACCGTCCGTTCATCGACGACCTCACCCGCCCGAACCCGGACGACCCGACCGGCACGAGCACGATGCGCCGCATCGAGGACGTCTTCGACGTGTGGTTCGACTCGGGATCGATGCCGTACGCGCAGGTGCACTACCCGTTCGAGAACCGCGAATGGTTCGACACTCACGCGCCGGCGGACTTCATCGTCGAGTACATCGGGCAGACGCGCGGCTGGTTCTATCTCATGCACGTGCTCTCGACCGCGCTGTTCGACCGTCCCGCGTTCAGCGGCGTGGCCTGCCACGGCATCGTCCTGGGCAGCGACGGACAGAAGATGTCGAAGTCGCTGCGCAACTACCCGGACGTGAACGAGGTCTTCGATCGCGACGGGTCCGACGCGATGCGCTGGTTCCTGATGTCGAGCTCGGTGCTGCGCGGCGGGAACCTGGTCGTCACCGAGGAGGGCATCCGGGCCGGCGTGCGCGAGTTCATGCTGCCGGTGTGGAACGCGTGGTACTTCTTCTCGACGTACGCCAACGCGGCGGTACCGGGCGGGTACGAGGCGCAGTGGCGCACCGATTCCACGGACGTGCTGGACCGCTACATCCTCGCGCTCACCGGCGATCTGGTGCGCGACGTCGCGGCCGACCTCGAGGGTCTCGACTCCACGATGGCCGCAGCCAAGCTGCGCGACTTCGCCGAGGTGCTCACCAACTGGTACATCCGCCGGTCGCGCGACCGGTTCTGGACGGGCGTCACCGACGACTCGCGCAGCCGCGAGGCCTTCGACACGCTGTACACCGTGCTCGAGACCCTCTGCCGCGTCGCGGCTCCGCTCATGCCGCTCATCTCCGAGCGGATCTGGCAGGGCCTCACCGGCGAGCGCAGCGTGCACCTCAGCGACTGGCCGGATGCCGCGGCCTTCGCCCCGGCGGAGGACATCCGCCAGGCGATGGATGCGGCCCGCGAGGTCTCCAGCGTCGCGAACGCCCTGCGCAAGCGCGAGGGCAAGCGCGTCCGTCTGCCGCTGCCGCGCCTGACCGTCGCGGTCGCGGGCTCCGAGGGCCTCGGCCTGTTCACGGACATCCTCCGCGACGAGCTCAACGTCAAGGGCGTGGAACTCGTCGAGCTGACCGACTCGACCGCGGCCGAGTACGGCATCACCCACCGCCTGCAGGTCAACGCCCGTGCGGCCGGCCCGCGGCTGGGCAAGCAGGTGCAGCAGGTGATCCAGGCCTCCAAGGCGGGGGACTGGCAGCAGACGCCGGACGGCGTCGTCGCCGGGGGCATCCGGCTCGAGGAGTCCGAGTACGAGCTCGTGCTCGAGACCGCCGGCCGCCCCGCGGGCGAGGCGCTCGCGCTGCTGCCCTCCGGCGGGTTCGTGCTGCTGGACACCACGACGACCGCCGAACTCGAGGCCGAGGGCCTGGCGCGCGACGTCGTGCGCGCCGTGCAGGACACTCGCAAGGCCGCCGGCTTCGAGGTGAGCGACCGCATCGCGCTGTCGCTCTCGTTCGAGGACGAGCAGGATGCCGCCGCCGTCCGCGACGCGTTCGCCACGGCGGACGTCGCGGGCGAGACGCTGGCGCTGGTGGCGACCGTCAACGGCGGTGTGCTCACCGGCTCCACGTTCGACGCGGCGGTCGACCCGGCCCACACCGGGCAGTTCGCCGCCGGGGACTTCGCCAACCGCGGAGCGTTCCGGGTCGGCGTGACGAAGATGCTCGTGCGCGAGACGGAGGTGGTGTGATGGACGACCGGGAACGGGCGGATGCCGTCTACACGGCGCTGTTGGAGCGCCAGGGCGAGCAGTGGGTGCAGCCGCGCGTCGAACGCACCCGGCGCGTGCTCGAGCTGCTCGACGACCCGCAGCGCACCTACCGCGTGGTGCACGTCACGGGCACGAACGGCAAGACGTCGACGAGCCGCATGATCGAGAGCCTGGTGCGCGCTCACGGCCTGCGCACCGGCCTGTTCACGAGCCCGCACCTGCAGCGGTTCACCGAGCGGATCATGATCGACGGCGCGCCGGTCGCGGATGCCGCCGTGGCCGACGCGTGGGACGAGATCCAGCCGTTCGTCGACCTCGTCGACGCGGAGCTCACCGCGGCGGGCGACGCACGACTCACGTTCTTCGAGGTGCTCACCGTGCTCGCGTTCGTCGTCGCGGCGGATGCTCCGGTGGACGTGCTCGTGCTCGAAGTGGGCATGGGTGGCGCGTGGGACTCGACGAACACCGCCGACGGCGACGTCGCCGTGTTCGCACCGATCGACATCGACCACGCGGACCGCCTCGGCGACACGATCGCCGAGATCGCCACGGTGAAGGCCGGCATCATCAAGGACGGAGCCGCCGTCGTGTCGTCCCGTCAGGATGCCGCGGCCGAGGCCGTGCTGCGGGATGCGGCCGCCGCGCACGGCGCGACGATCGCGTTCGAGGGCGACGAGTTCGCCCTGGCCGAGCAGCGTCTCGCGGTCGGCGGACAGCAGCTGCGCGTGAGCGGCCTCGCCGGCGCGTACGACGACGTCTATCTGCCGCTGTACGGCGCGCACCAGGGCTTCAACGCGGCTCTGGCCATCGCGGCGGTGGAGTCGCTCATCGGCGGCGCGACCCAGCCGATCACCGGAGACCTGCTCGCCGAGGGCCTCGGCCAGGTGGTCTCGCCCGGCCGTCTGCAGCTGCTCGGCACCGACCCGACCGTGCTCGTCGACGCCGCGCACAATCCGCACGGTGCGCACGCCCTGGTGACCGCCCTGCGAGAATCCTTCGACTTCGACGAGTGGGGCGTGGTGCTGGGAGTGCTCGCGGACAAGGATGCCGCCGGCATCCTTCGCGAACTCGCCCCCGCGACCACCCAGGTCTTCGCGACGGCACCGGACTCGGAGCGTGCGAACGACGCCGACCGCATCGCCGACCTCGCCGAGGCGGCACAGCTGCCGGTCACTGTGCACCGTGACCTCGCCGACGCGGCCGAGGCCGCGCGGGCCTGGGCCGCCCAGGGGACGGAGGCTCCGCACCGGCGCGCGGTGATCATCGCGGGCTCGGTGGTGCTCGCCGGCGAGGCGGTCGCGCTCTCGGCCTCCGAGGACTGGAAGTCGGGGTACGAGTCGTGACCGACGAGACTCCCGCGCCCGACGGCACTCCCGCGCCCGCGCGCAAACCCCGCCGGCAGCGTGGTGCCGCCGAATCGCTCGGTCAGGTGGTGCTCGCCGCGGAGGCGCTCATCATGTTCCTCGCGGGCCTCGTGATCTACGGTCTCAAGGCGCTGCCGTTCGGCATCGCACCCTGGTGGGGGATCGTGGTGGGCATCGTGCTGGCGCTGCTCATGCTCGTGGCATCCGGCCTGACGCGGCACCGCTGGGGCATCGTGGTGGGCTGGGCGCTGCAGGTCGTCGTGGCGCTGTGCGCGTTCCTCGTGCCGGCCATGCTCATCGTGGCCCTGATTTTCGGGGGCATGTACGGGTATGCGACCATCAAGGGGGCGTCCCTCGACCGGCGCAATGCCCGAATCATGCGCGAATCCGCGAACGGAGACTGACAGCCATGGCCACCGAACAGACCCTCGTCCTCGTCAAGCCCGACGGTGTGGCGCGCGGCCTCACCGGCGCGATCCTCGCCCGCATCGAGGCGAAAGGCTACTCCCTCGTCGACATCAAGCTCGTCGAGCCCGAACGCGACATCCTCGAGGTGCACTACGCCGAGCATGCCGGCAAGCCCTTCTACGAGCCGCTCGTCGAGTTCATGATGTCGGGCCCGTCGGTGGCGATCCGCCTGGCCGGCAACCGGGTGATCGAGGGCTTCCGCTCGCTCGCGGGCGCCACCGACCCGACGACGGCGGCGCCGGGCACGATCCGCGGTGACTTCGGCCGCGACTGGGGCCTCGCCGTGCAGCAGAACCTCGTGCACGGATCGGACAGCCCCGAGTCGGCCGCACGCGAGCTCGAGATCTGGTTCGGCTGACTGATCTGGATCCTGCGCGATACGACGCTCAGAAGAGGGTCGCGAGGATGTTGAGGTGCAGCTGCGCGGTGCCGAAGATGACGACGTAACCCAGGAGCGTCAGCAGAGCGGCCCAGGGGGCCAGGACAGCGCCGACGCGACGCAGCGGGCGACCGCCGATCCCGGCACGCAGATTGCGGAGCGTGACGGCGATGAACAT
This sequence comes from Microbacterium sp., assembly GCA_035564095.1. Classification (GTDB taxonomy): domain Bacteria; phylum Actinomycetota; class Actinomycetes; order Actinomycetales; family Microbacteriaceae; genus Microbacterium. Next base: position 10,941 of record DATMTQ010000053.1, read on the forward strand.
CGGGATCGTCACGACGTAGACCAGGGAGCACCAGGGGCACAGCGTGCCGATCGAGAAGATGCTCTGGAAGGCGAGCCAGAAGACGAATGCGATCGCGAACAGCAGTCCGGCGTCGAACACCCACCAGAACCAGGCGGCGAATCGTGCGCGCGCGAGCAGGGCGGCACCGACCACGATCGGGGCCGGATAGGTCATCAGACCCAGGATCGGGTTGGGGAATCCGAACACGCTTCCCTGCCAGGACCCGATGTTCTTGCCGCAGTTCAGGATGGAGTTCACGTTGCACGTGAGCTCGGCCGCCGGCGTCTTCAGCAACGTGATGTCATCCATCGTCAGGGCGAACGCGGCCAGCAGTCCCAGTGCCCCGCAGACGATCAGGAGAATGGCGAGAACCGGATGCGCGGTGGCCGTTCGAGGTG
>DATMTQ010000054.1:0-3698 GCA_035564095.1 Microbacterium sp.
CGACCTCGCCGCGCACCGCCCGCACCTGGTGGCCCCGCCGCCGCGCGGTGGCGGTGTACGACCGCCGGCCGCTGGCGACGTACGCGATCATCGCGGTCACCGTCGTCGTCTATCTGACCCAGCTGATTCCGGGGTCCCCCGTCACGCAGTGGCTGGGTTTCCTGGGCGCGTACGTGCTGCCGTCCACGGGTGCGCCGTTCGAGCCGTGGCGCATGCTGACCGTGCTGCTCGTGCACGAGAGCATCCTGCACGTCGGCTTCAACATGCTGGCGCTGTGGATGATCGGCATGAGCCTCGAGCCCCTGCTCGGCCGCCCGCGGTTCGTGGCGCTCTATCTGCTGAGCGGCTTCGGCGCATCCGCCGCCATCGCGGCGTTCGACTCCCCTCTGCAGGCGGTCGTCGGGGCATCCGGCGCGATCTTCGGCCTGTTCGGCGCGCTGCTGGTCATCGGCCGGCACATCGGCGCCCCCATCGGCGGCATCGCCGTCGTGATCGGCATCAACCTGGTGATCACGTTCCTGCCCGGCACGAGCATCGCCTGGCAGGCCCATGTCGGCGGCCTCGTCACCGGCGCGGTGGCCGGCCTCGTCTTCGCACGCACCCGGGCACGCGGCAGGCGCACCCTGCAGGTGTGGCTGCTCGTCGCGCTCTTCGCGCTGCTGTGCGCGGTGGTCGTCGTGCGCGACCTGCTTCTCGTCTGAGCCCCGCCGCAGCGCACGGCTCCCGCCTGGGGAGAGTTATCCACAGGTCTATCCCCAAGTGGGGAAAGAATTACACAGGTGTAATTACCGTGGGGAGCCGTCAGCGCCAGCGCGTGGTCATGAGGAAGCCGACGAACGCGATCGCGAACCCGATGACGAGGTTCAGCGCGCCGATGCCGGGAACCGGGTAGAGCGACCCGCTCAGATAGAAGACGAGCACCCAGGCAAGCCCGACGAGCATGAGCCCGACCATGATCGGCTTGAACCACGCGGGGTTGGGGGCGGCGCCGCCTTCGGTGCGTTCGACGTGCGTATCGTCACCTTTGCCAGATCGTGCCATGCAGATCAGTCTAAGCGGCACGGCGCGGCGCATCATCTCCGCTGCGGCCCGCCATGCGGATCACAGGGGTCCGGTCAGCGGGAGCAGCTCACCAGCGTGACGGTGGAGTGGATCGGCACCTCGCCGGGGCCGGCGGACTGCGACTCCACGCTGCGCGGCTTGGTCTTCTGGCAGCCCGGATCGTCCTGCACGGTGGAGGTCAGGCCCAGCTCCTTGAGCATCGCCTCGGCGTCCTTCAGTGAGTAGCCGGCCGTGAGATCGACCACCGTGACGGTGCCGGTGGCGACCACCAGGTCGATCGCGGTGCCCTTGGGCACGGACGCGCCCTGCTGCTGGTCGGCGGACAGCACGATGCCCTGATCGGTGTTCGGATCGTCCCGCTGACGCACGGCGCCGAGCGTGAGGCCGGCATCCTCCAGCGCGACGGTGGCATCCTCCTGCGTGAGGCCGGCGAGCTTCGGCACGGTGGTGGCATCCGGACCGCTGGAGACGAGCACGTCGATCTGCTGTCCCTTGGCCACCGAGACGCCTGCACCCGGATCGGTGTCGATCACGACGCCCTTGGCGACGGAGTCGCTGGGCTCGTCCACACGCGTGGGCAGCAGGTCGGTGCCGGTGATCTTGCCCGCGGCCCTGGCGTAGGACATGCCGGCCACATTCGGCACGAGCCGCGCCCCACTGGGCAGCGTCCCGTCGGTGCGCATCGACAGCACCCAGACGAACACCGAGATCAGCAGCACCGCGAGCAGCGCCACGCCGGCCCAGATCCACGCGGCCGGCGGCCCGGCCTGCGTGCGGCTCATGGTGGTGTCGTCGCTGAGCTGGCGCAGCGTCCGAGCCGTCTCGGCGGCGGCCTGGGGGTCGGGGCCGTACAGCTCCCCGGCCAGCGCGTCGACCTGCTTGCGGGTCGGGGATGCTCCGGAGACGGCGGCATCCAACTCGTCGCGGAAGGCGGCCGCATCCGGGAACCGCTGGAACGGGTCTTTCGCGAGGGCCCGCAGCACGACCGCGTCGACTCCGGCCGGGATGGACTCGAGGACCTCGGACGGCGGTTCGGGCGCTTCGCTCACGTGCTGGTACGCCACCGCGACCGGGCTGTCGCCACGGAACGGCTGACGGCCGGTGAGCAGCTCGTAGAGCACCACGCCCGTCGAATACAGGTCGGCGCGGGCGTCCACGGCCTCGCCCTTGGCCTGCTCCGGCGAGAAGTACGCGGCCGTGCCGATGATCTGTGTGGTCTCGGCGACCGTGGACGACGAATCCGAGACGGCCCGGGCGATGCCGAAGTCCATCACCTTGATCTGGCCGGCCGCGGTGACCATGACGTTGCCGGGCTTGATGTCGCGGTGCACGACCCCGGCCCGGTGCGAGTACTCCAGCGCCTCGAGGATGCCGTCGGTGTAGCGGATCGCGTCCTCGACCGACACCGGTCCGCGGGCGATGATGTCCTTGAGCAGGGTGCCGTGCACGAGCTCCATGACGATGTACGGGATCTGGCGCGGGCGATCACCGGACGTGTCGGTGTCTTCGCCCGCGTCGTACACGCGCACGATCGTCGGGTGCGACATGCGGGATGCGGCCTGAGCCTCCATGCGGAACCGCATGCGGAACGTGCCGTCCTGCGCGAGTTCGCGGTTGAGGATCTTGATCGCGACGTCGCGGCCCAGGGTCAGGTCGCGGCCGCGGTAGACCTCGGCCATTCCACCGTGCCCGATGAGCGCGTCGACGCGATAGCGTCCTGCCAGAACGCGCGGCTGATCGGTCACAGATTCTCCCTCAGGTGCTGGGTCAGCCTACCCGACCCACCTTGATGGACTCAGGGAGTGACGGCGATGGACGGCGTCGGCTGCGGGCTCTGGGAGGGCTGCGCGTCGATGATCGTCGCCTGCGACTTCGACGACGACGGCGTGGTGCGCGACCCGCCGTCGCCCGTGCAGGTCGCCGTGTACGCGGCGGTGATCTGGCCGGTGGTGCCCGGCGGGACCGCGACCTGCGCCGTGGCACCGGGGCCGACCGACAGGGACTGCGACTTGCCGCCCATCGTCACGGTGACGGTGTAGCCGGTGAGGTTGCCGGTGCCGGCGGGGCACGTGTAGCTGAGGTCGGTGATCTGCGCGTTGTCGCCCGCGACGACTCCGCCGCCTTCGCCTGAGCCGATGATGGTCGGCGAGTCGGGCGCGCTCAGCGGCGTCTGGTCTCCGTAGCAGGTGATGGTGATCTTGTCGCCGCGGAACAGATTGCCGCCGGAGGGGTCGGTGCTCTGCACGGTGTTCGCCTTGTCCGAGCTGGGCGCGGCGTCGCCGTCGACCTGGGTGGGGTCGAGTCCCGCGGTGGATGCCGCCGTCATGGCGGTGTCGCAGGAGGTGCCGACCAGTCCCAGCGCGGCGACGTCGATCGGCGTCTTCGTCGGGCTCGGGGCGGGCGCGCTCGAGGACGTGCTGGCCGCCGGCTTCGGGTTGGCGTTGCCCAGCAGCGCCCACAGGGTGCCGCCCAGCACGAGGATGAGCAGCACGATGAGCGCGATCAGCGGCCATGTCCACGGGCTGCGCTTCTTCTTCGGCTTCTCCTCGGCCGGGGGGACCAGCGGCTCCGCGGTCGAGATGAGGGCCGTGGCATCCGACGTGTTCGTGTTCAGCAGCACGGTGGCGGCCTCGGCG
>DATMTQ010000055.1:0-8922 GCA_035564095.1 Microbacterium sp.
CGACATCGACGTGGCGAGCGGCGCGATCCGCACGCTCGAGCGCAAGCCCGCGGTGGGCATGCGGCTGGGCGTCGCCTCGGGCACCGTCACCGCGGCCGCGAACGCCGCGATCATGACGGCGCTGCACACCGGCGACCTGGCGGTCGTCGCGGTGCTCAACAACCTCTACCCGGTCTCGACGATCGTGCTGGCGTGGCTCGTGCTGCGGGAGCGGCTCAGCCCGCTGCAGTTGACCGGCGTCGCCCTGGCCGTGGTCGCGTCCGTGCTGCTCGGCCTCGCCTGAACCGCGCCGCGATCAGCCGCCGACCGCCACCGGGCGTCCGGGCGTGTTCGACCACTGGCTCCATGAGCCGGGGTACACCGCGATCTCGAGACCCGCGACCTCCGCCGCGAGGGCTGCCTGCGCCGCCGTGACGCCCGACCCGCAGTACGCGGCCACGGGCCGGTCGTCCGCGGCGCCGACCGCGGCGAAGGCGGCACGGATCTCGTCCGGCGACCGGAACAGACCGGTCACCGGGTCGACGTATTCGGCGGCCGGCAGGTTCACGGCGCCCGGGATGTGGCCGGCGATCGGGTCCATCGGCTCCACCTCGCCGCGGAACCGCTCCGCCGCGCGCACGTCGACGAGCACGCCGCGCTCCGGCCAGGCCGCCGCTTCGGCGAGGTCGACCACGCCGCCCGGGAACACGTAGTCCGACAGCTCGATGGTGCTCGGCTCGGGTTCGACGACGCCGGTCTGCACCGGGAACCCGGCCTCCGTCCACGCCCGCAGGCCTCCGTCGAGCACGCGCACGTCCGCGAGTCCCGCGCCGCGCAGCAGCCACCAGGCGCGGCCCGGACCGAGGGCGGTGCCGTCGTCGTACGCGACCACCGTCTGGCCCGGTCGGATGCCCCAGCGCCGCGCCGCGGCCTGCAGCACCGGCAGCGGCGGGATCGGATGCCGGCCGTCGCCGGGCGCGCCGTGCTGCGACAGCTCCGTCTCCAGGTCGACGTACACCGCGCCGGGGATGTGCCGTGCGGCATGGTCGCCTCGGCCATCCGGCTTGTCGAGGCGATATCGCACGTCGAGGATGCGCACATCGGAGAGGGTGTTCAGGGTCGCGGCGTCGATCAGCACGTTCACCCGTCCACGATGACACACGACGTCACATTGCCCTCGGGACGGCGGGCGGCATCCGGGAGAATGGAACAATGCCCGAAACCTCCGTTCGTCGCCCTGCCGTCTCCTCCTTCGCGACGGCGCAGGTGCAGGCGGGCTATACCGCGGGGACGGTGTCGCACACGGCGATCCCCCCGATCTACCAGTCGAACGCGTTCGAGTTCACGTCGCTGACGCAGGCGCGCGAGCTGTTCGCGCTGCAGCGCGAGGGCGACATCTACAGCCGCGCCGCCAACCCGACGGTCGCGGTGTTCGAGCAGCGCATCGCGGCGCTCGAAGGCGGCATCGCCGCCGCGGGCGTGGCATCCGGTCAGGCGGCCGTCGCGCTGGCCCTGCTGGCGCTCGTCGGCCGCGGCGGCCACATCGTGGCGGCCGCCCAGCTCTACGGCGGCACCGTGGACCTGCTGACCGACACCTTCCCGGACTGGGGCATCGAGACCACCCTCGTCGATCAGGACGACCCGCAGGCCTGGCGCGACGCCGTGCGCCCGCAGACGCGCACGTTCTTCGCCGAGTCGGTCGCCAACCCGATCGCCCAGGTGCTCGACGTGCGCACCGTCGCCGACATCGCCCACGAGGCCGGCGTGCCGCTCGTCATCGACAACACGGTCGCGACCCCGCACCTGCAGCGCCCGCGCGAGCACGGCGCAGACGTGGTCGTGCACTCCGCGACGAAGTTCCTCGGCGGCCACGGCTCCTCGCTCGGCGGCGCCGTCGTGGACCTCGGCACGTTCGACTTCACGGCGGAGCCCGCCAAGTGGCCGCAGCTGACGCTCTCTTATGCGCGCGTGCCCGGCAAAAGCCTCGTGGAGCGGTTCGGGGCTTCCGGCTCGCCGTACATCTCGCTCGTGAAGACGAAGTACTCGCACGATCTCGGGCCGTCGCTGTCCGCGTTCAACGCCTTCCAGCTGCTGCAGGGCATGGAATCGCTCGACCTGCGCATGGGCCGCCACAGCGCCTCGGCGCAGAAGGTGGCCGAGCACCTCGCGACGCTGCCCGCGGTGGCCGCCGTGCACCACCCGGGCCTCGCCGACAACCGGTGGAACGCGCTCGGCGCCCGCTACCTGCCGCGCGGCAACGCCTCGGTGTTCTCGTTCGACCTGGTCTCCACCGGCGACCCCGAGGCGGACTTCACCGCCGTCGAGACGTTCATCTCACGGCTGCGCGTGCTGCGGCTGGTGGCGAACATCGGCGACGCCCGCAGCCTCGTCGCGCACCCGGCATCCATGACGCACAGCCACATGACGCCGCAGCAGCTGGCCGACGCCGGCATCGCCTGGACGACGGTGCGTCTGTCGATCGGCCTCGAGGACGTCGACGACATCATCGCCGACCTGGATCAGGCCCTCTCCGCCGCCTGACCCGACGGCGCCCGGCGCCCACCCTGCACCGCTGCCTCTCACCCGCTGTCTCTTTCCCCCACGCCGTGTCATCCAACCACGCGGTGGCATCAGCTGCCGCGATGAGCGGAGGAGATGACACGGGCGGAGGATGCCTGGAGCCGATCCGTGCGCAGCCCGTGTCATCTCCTCCCTTCGTCACGCGGCAGGACGTCGACGGATGAGGGCGGATGCCACGGCTGGAGAACTGCCGGCCGCAAGGCCGAGGCCGTCGCCAGCTGACCTCAGGAATCGTCCGGGTGGTCCTTCTCCGCCCGCTTGCGCGCGATCTCGGCGCGCAGGCGTTCCTCCTCGATCTCGCGCTCGAGGTCGGCGAGCTGCTGCTCGGTCGTGCGCACATCGCGGGTCGCCGTCGAGGCCGGGTGCGCCGCCGGCCGTGACGTCGTCGTCGGATGCGGACGCGGCCTCGGCACGCGCTCCGGGCGGTCCCGCCCGATCGCGAACCACAGGACGATCCCGATCAGCGGCACGAGGATGACGAGCACGAGCCACGCGATCTTCGGCAGATGCTTCACCTCGCCGTTGTCGCGGAGCACGATGTCGACGATCGTGAAGATCATCGCGGCGAGCACGAGCAGCGACAGGAACCACATGTGGCCGACCATACTTGATGCATGGCCGACCCCCAGGATGCCCGCGTCGCTGTCTACCTCGACTTCGACAACATCGTCATGAGCTGGTACGACCGCGTGCACGGGCGCAACTCGTACTCGCGCGACCGGCAGAAGATCGGAGCCGGCGACGCGGAGAGCCTCCAGCGGCTCGCGGCCGCGACGATCGACGTCGGCGCGATCATCGACTACGCGGCGTCCTTCGGCACGCTCGTGCTCACCCGCGCGTACGCGGACTGGTCGTCGCCGGTGAACGCCGAGTACCGCTCGCAGCTCGTGGCGCGCGCCGTGGATCTCGTGCAGCTGTTCCCCGCGGCCGCCTACGCGAAGAACGGCGCCGACATCCGCCTGGCCGTCGACACGGTCGAGGACATGTTCCGGCTGCCCGATCTCACCCACGTGGTGATCGTCGCGGGCGACAGCGACTACGTGCCCCTCGCGCAGCGCTGCAAGCGCCTCGGCCGGTATGTGGTGGGGGTCGGCGTCGCGGGCTCCACGGCGAAGTCGCTGGCCGCCGCGTGCGACCGCTTCGACGCGTACGACTCGCTGCCCGGCGTGCAGCCCGCCGCGGCATCCGAAACCGAGAAGAAGGATGCCCCGGCCTCGCGCACGCGACGTTCGAAGAAGCCCGCGGACCCGGCCGGCGCCCTGCTCGAGCGCGCCCTGCGGCTCGAGGCCGACAAGGACGGCGACGAGTGGCGGCACGCCAGCGCGGTGAAGGACCTCATGAAGCGCCTGGACTCCTCGTTCAGCGAGCGGGCGCTCGGGCACCGCTCGTTCTCGGACTTCCTCAAGGCCCACGCGGAGATCGCCGAGATGGACGAGTCTGGCAACATCGTGCTGGTGCGGCTCATCGCGACCCAGCGCTGACCGCGCGCCACAGCACCTTGCGGTGGTGGTCGCCGAGGTTGGTCGCCGAACGCGCGGGGATCTCCTGAGCCACGGCGCAGCGCCACCTCGCGGCCCTCGCCACGCGCGGCCTCATCGAGGTGCGCCTGCGGTACGGCTCCACCGGGCGCCCCGAGCATCGGTACACGCGGCAGACCTGAGAGAGTCTCACATCTTCGTTCGAACGCGGCGGCCGATGGCATACCGTTTCGCCGACCCGCGGTATGGTGTGATCCATGTCCGCGCAACGTCGCACCCCCGGGTCGCAAGCTTCACTTCGTGAAGCCAACCGACAGCGGATCGTCGACGCCGTCAAGCGGCACGGCGGGCTGACACAGGTGGAGCTGGCCACGGTCACGGGCCTTTCCCCCGCGACCGTCTCGAACATCGTCCGGGAACTGTCCGCCGGCGGCGTCGTCAACACCTCGCAGAGCATCCGCAGCGGCCGTCGCGCCCAGCATGTCACGATCGCGCATGCCGTGGGGCTCGTCGCCGGCGTGCACTTCGCCGCACGCCACATGCGCATCGCCGTCGGCGACGTCGCCGCGACCGTCGTGGCGGAGAACCACATGCCCCTGGCACGGGACCATCGTGCCGACAACGAGATGGACCGCGTCGCACTGCTGCTCGCGGACATGCTCGATTCGCTGGACGCCGGGCTGCCCGATCTCATCGCCCTGGGCGTCTCGATCCCGGCGCCGATCGACGCGGCGACCGGCGTCATCTCGCGGCCGGGCCTGATGCGCGGCTGGGACGGCCTGCCGATCGCCGCGGCCATGGAGCGCCGCATCAACCGGCCCGTCTTCGCAGACAACGCCCCCAATCTGTCCGCCCTCGCCGAGCACCGGCTCGGCGCCGCGCGCGGCAGGGACCATAGCGTGTTCGTCGAGGTGGACGACGGGATCGGCGCGGGGATCATCATCGGCGGGCGCCTGTACCGCGGCAGTTCCGGCATCGCGGGCGAGCTCGGCCACACAGTCATCCGCGAGAACGGCCCGCTGTGCCGCTGCGGCAACCGCGGATGCCTCGAGGCCGTCGCGTCCGGGCGCAGCCTGCTGCACGACCTCGCGGACGTGCACGGCACCCTCAAGCTGAACGACGTCGTCGTCAAGGCGATGGGGGGCGACGATGCATGTGTCCGCGCGATCGGCGATGCCGGGCAGAGCCTCGGGGTGGGCATCGCGAACCTGTGCAACGTGCTGGCCCCGGAGCGCGTCGTCGTGGGCGGGGAGATCGCCCGCGCCGGCGAGCTGCTGCTCGGCCCGATCCGCCGTGAGCTGGAGCGTTCGGTGCTCGCCGAGCGCAGCGCCCTCCCCGAGCTCGTGCCCGGGCAGCTCGGCCGTCATGCCTCCGTGATCGGTGCGATCATCCACGCGGCGGAGCGCGGCGAGTCCTGACCACCCGGCCCCGACGGCTCCGCTGTTATCGATTCGTTGCGTTCAAGACTTGACGCCAATTCCGCGACCTGCGAACCTGGTCACCGTCGCCGATGATGGCGGCACGACACCGGAGGTTTCAATGAAGAGGTCCAGCTTGGGGCGTGTCGCCCTGGTGGCAGCAACCGTCGCCATCGCCGCAACGGCACTCACCGCATGTTCGAACGGCGGTTCGTCATCCGGCAACCCGAGCTCGGGCGGCTCGAACGCGAAGTCGGCGAAGATCGGCCTGCTGCTGCCCGACTCCGTGACCGCTCGCTACGCCGCCGCCGACAAGCCCTACTTCGAGGCGAAGATGAAGGAGCTCTGCCCCGGCTGCACGGTGCTGTACGCGAACGCCGACGCCGACCCGGCCAAGCAGCAGCAGCAGGCGCAGTCGATGCTCACCCAGGGCGCGCAGGTGCTGGTGCTCGACCCGCAGGACGGCAAGGCTGCGGCATCCATCGTCGCCGCCGCCAAGCAGAAGAACGTGCCGGTCGTCTCGTACGACCGCCTCATCTCCAGCTCCGAACTCGCGTATTACATCTCCTTCGACAACGAGAAGGTCGGTCAGCTGCAGGCGCAGGCGCTCGTCGACAAGCTCAAGAGCTCCGGGGTCAAGCCGGGCGCCGGCATCCTCATGGTCAACGGCTCACCGACCGACCCGAACGCCGCGCAGTTCAAGAAGGGCGCGCACAGCGTCATCGACACCAGTGGCTACAAGGTGCTCGCCGAGTACGACACGATCGACTGGCAGCCCTCCAACGCGCAGACGTGGGCCTCGAGCCAGATCACCAAGTTCGGCAGCCAGATCAAGGGCATCTACGCCGCCAACGACGGCACCGCCGGCGGCGTCATCGCCGCTGAGAAGGCCGGCAACTTCACGCCGGTCCCGCTCACCGGACAGGACGCTCAGCTCTCGGGCATCCAGAACATCCTCGCCGGAACGCAGTACATGACCGTGTACAAGGCCGTCAAGCCGGAGGCCGAGGATGCCGCACAGATGGCGTGGGCGCTGCTGAACGGCAAGGCCTGGAGCGGCGCGAACACCACCGTCTCGCCCGTCAGCGGCAGCTCGATCAAGGCGGAGCTGCTGCAGCCCGTGGCGGTCACCGCGAGCAACATCGAGTCCACCGTCGTCAAGGACCAGTTCTACGGCTCCGACTCCGCAGCCCAGATCTGCACCGCCAACTACCAGGCGGCCTGCACGAAGAACGGCATCAAGTAAACCCATCCGTTGAAGGGATGCCCGGCCCGCCTCCACGGTTCGGCCGGGCATCCCGGCATCCTCTGAAGGAGACAGCGTGAGTCTGCAGGTAGACGCAGCCGCCACGCGGGAGCCCATCCTCTCGCTGCGCGGCGTATCCAAGACCTTCGGCGCCGTCCAGGCGCTCAAAGACATCGACCTCGACGTGTACCCGGGCGAGGTGGTCGCCCTCGTCGGCGACAACGGGGCCGGAAAATCGACCCTCATCAAGATCCTCGCCGGCGTGCACCCGCACGACGAGGGCACCCTGACCTTCGACGGCGACGAGGTGGTGCTCACCAGCCCGACCCAGTCGCAGGGACTCGGCATCGCCACCGTGTTCCAGGACCTCGCGCTGTGCGACAACCTGGATGTCGTCTCCAACCTGTTCCTCGGCCGCGAGATCCTCCGCGGCGGAACGCTCGACGAAGAGGCGATGGAATCGAAGTCGTGGGAGCTGCTGCGCCAGCTCGCCGCGCGCATCCCGTCGGTGCGCATCGCCGTCGCCGGCCTCTCCGGCGGGCAGCGGCAGACGGTCGCGATCGCCCGCTCCCTCATCGGCGACCCCCGCATCGTGCTGCTCGACGAGCCCACCGCGGCCCTCGGGGTCGCGCAGACCGCGGAGGTGCTCAACCTCATCGAGCGTCTTCGCGACCGTGGCCACGGTGTGCTGCTGATCAGTCACAACATGGCCGACGTGCAGGCGGTCGCCGACCGTGTGGCGGTGCTGCGCCTCGGCCGCAACAACGGCGTCTTCACCGTGCAGGAGGTCTCCTACGAGGAGATCATCGCCGCGATCACCGGGGCGACCGACAACGTCGTCACCAAACGCGCCGCCGCCCGGGCGCACAAGCCCGACCACATCGTCGACGCCGAGACCGAAGGCGGTGCGCAATGACCGACACGCAGCACAACAAGATCCAGCGCGAGGTCGAGACCGGCACGCTCAGCCAGACCGCCGCGGATCTGCAGGACGAGCGCCTGATCCGCAGCGAAGGACTCGGCGGCGCCGTCCGCGCCTTCTTCGGCCGGGTGCGCCGCGGCGACCTCGGCCAGCTGCCGGTCATCATCGGCCTCGTCGTCATCTGGGCGATCTTCACGATCCTCAACCCGACCTTCCTGTCCGCCGACAACCTGTCGAACCTGGTTCAGGAGATGACACCGGTCGGCATCATCTCCCTCGGAATCGTGCTGGTGCTGCTGCTCGGCCAGATCGACCTGTCGGTGGGCTCGGTCTCAGGCCTGGCGTCGGCCGTCGTCGGCGTGCTCGCTGTACAGCTCGGCCTTCCCTATCTCGTCGCGATCCTCGCGGGGATGGCGGTCGGCGTCGCGATCGGCCTGCTGTACGGATTCCTGTTCATCCGGTTCGGCGTGCCGAGCTTCGTGATCACGCTGGCAGGCCTCCTCGGCTTCGTGGGCATCCAGCTCTGGATCCTCGGTGCGAACGGCTCGATCAACATCCCGTTCCAGAGCTGGTTCACCCAATTCGCGTTCGCGTGGTTCCTGCCGCCCTGGCTCGCCTACGTCCTCGTGCTACTCGCCGGACTCGGCATCCTGTACGGTGATCTGTCGCGCGCGCGTCGTCGGCACCATTCGGGCCTGTCCAGCACTCCCCTGAGCCTCACCCTGATCAAGGCGATCGCATTGGTCGTCGTGCTCGGCTTCGTCGCCTGGTACTTCTCCACGTCCCGTGGAACCGGCGTGATGTTCACACTGTTCGTGGTGCTCGTCGTGCTGATGGACTTCCTCCTCACGCGGACTCGTTGGGGGCGGTCGATCTACGCGGTGGGCGGAAACGTCGAGGCGGCACGTCGGGCGGGCATCCGGGTGAACGGCGTGTACCTGTCGGTGTTCATGCTGTGCTCGTTCTTCGCAGCGGTCGGCGGCATCCTGCAGACCGCCTACCTGCAATCGGCGAACTCGCAGTCCGGCACCGGCGACGTCAACCTCGACGCGATCGCGGCGGCCGTCATCGGCGGCACGAGCCTGTTCGGCGGGCGCGGGCGCGCCTGGTCGGCCCTGCTCGGCATCATCGTGATCTTCTCGATCACAAGCGGCCTGAACCTGCTGAACCTCAATTCGGCGGCACGCTACGTCATCACCGCCATCGTGCTGCTGCTCGCGGTCATCGTCGACTCGCTGTCGCGTCGCTCCCGCGCCGCGCACGGTCAGGCGTAGCCGCATCCCACGCGCGCAGCGGCCC
>DATMTQ010000056.1:0-18505 GCA_035564095.1 Microbacterium sp.
ACCCGCCGCCAGGTCACCGTCCGGCAGCTCGAACCCGGTCTGGCGCGGGTGACCGCGGATGTGCCCACCGTGCAGGGGGTCGGGATCGTGAACCGGCTCCGCGACATCGCCACCGAACTCCACCAGCAGAACCAGACCGACACCGACACGACCGAGGGTGACGCGGATGCCGGCGCCGAGGGCACAGGTACGAATGCCGTGGGCCCGGACAGTGGGCGTGGCGCGACCGACGCGGACACCGCGCCGGTGGATGAGCGCACGCACAGTCAGCTGATGGCGGACGTGTTCTGCGACCTGCTCCTCACCGGCACCCCGGACGGGCACGGCACCACCGAACACAACCGGGCTGCCCTGGCTGCGATCCGGCCCACCGTGCACGTCACGATCCCGGCCGGCACGCTCACCGCACCCGCCCGCACCGCCACGACCCTCACCGGGGGCACCTTCACCGGCCGCACGTTCACCGGCCGTGAGACCTGCACCGGTGTCGCGGAGATCCCCGGGTACGGGCCCGTCGACGACGACACCGCCCGCATCCTCGCCGGGGCCGCGGACAACTGGGTGCGAGTGTTCACACACCCCGCCACCGGGGTCCCCGTCAACGTCGACCGATACCGGCCCACCACCCGGCAACGCCTGTACCTCCAAGCCCGCGACCTGCACTGCCGATTCCCCGGCTGCCGGCGACCCGCCGCCGAATGCGACATCGACCACACCATCGCCGCAGCCGCCGACGGCGGACCCACCGACCTGTGCAACCTCGCCTGCCTCTGCCCACGCCACCACACGTTGAAACACCAAACCGACTGGCAGGTCAAGCAACTCCCCGGCGGCATCCTGAAATGGACGTCCCCGACCCGGCGCACCCACACCACCCGACCACCCGGCACCATCCAGTTCCTCCCCGACCACCCACCCGGAAAAGAACGACACCCCGCACCCTTCTGAGGCGTCCGCCACCTCCAAGGTCCGCCGCCTTCAAGGTCCGCCGCCTCGAAGGTCCTCCGGCGACACCGGCATCCTGTCACGCGCGCACGGCGAATTCCGCGAGCACCGCCTGCAGCCATTCCACCGCGGCCTCGCCCGCCGCCACCGCTCCGCCGGCATCGTGCCGGCCGTACTCACCGAAACGCTCGGCCCCGCGCGCGGCGAGGGCCTCGTCGATCAGCTCGCTGCCGCGCGAATAGGTCTTCGCGTAGCTGCGGTCCCCCATGCCGAACACGGCGTAGGCGAGCCCGCTGAGGTCGACGCCGGCGGCGGCGAGCGCCTGGTGGAACGGCCGCGCCAGCGTGGGCACCTCCCCGTCGCCATAGGTGGAGCACACCACCAGGTGGATGCGTGTCACGTCCAACTCGGCCGGGGCGATGCCTGCCAGATCGCACATCCGCACGTCCGCGGTCGGCCCGAGCGCATCCCGCAGCTCCGAGGCCACGAACTCGGCGCCACCCGACTCCGTGCCGAAGAGGATCGTGAAGCGGCCCTCCGCCGCGAGGTCGGGCAGCCGGGGCGCGATTGGCGCTGGCAGCACGATCCCGCGGTCGCGAGCGGTCTCCAGCTGTTCTGCGCGCGTGGGCAGCTTCTCGCGTTCGCGGTCGGGGGCCGCACCGAGACGCTCGCGCAGGTCGATGCGTCGCCAGCCGTCGAAGTCGACCTCGCCCCGCGTCGGCACCCACCCGCTGCCGCGCCCCGGCTGGACGAGTCCGGCCGCGATGTCGTCGGCCACGAGGCGTGCCAGCGCCCGGGCTTCCAGCCGCTGATCCGGGATGCTGCCGCGCGGCCCGTGCCGCAGCCAGCCCGCGACGTACAGGCCCGGCTCCGCGCGCCCATCCGGGTGGGCGCCCGGGTCGACGAGCGTCCCGGGATCGGTGCCGAACCCGATCGCCGTGATGACGCCGGTCGCGGGGATCGTCACGCGTGCCCCGCCGCCGGCATCGAACTCCATGCCCTCCACGCTCTCGTCGCCGAGCACTGCGGCCGGCGTCAGCCCGAACCGCCATTCGACGGTGAGCCGCGCCGCTCCCGGAGCGGCCGAGGCCGCCGCCAGCGCGTGCACGGCATCCACTCGGGCATCCCGTGCGTTCGCGGGCAGCTCGTCGAGTCCATGCACGACGTGCCGGATGCCGGGCAGCCCGGCGATCTCGCGCACCATCGCAGGATCGAACTTCGCGTGCGGCACCGCGCTGCGCCCGACGACGTGCAGGGTGCGCACGTCCCCCGCCAGGGCGGTGAGCGCGGCGTCCGACACGTCCGATCCGGTGAGGCCCTCGCCGTCCCGCGCCAGCAGCCGCACGACGTCCATCGCCACGTTGCCCTGCCCGACCACCACGACGTCCGTACCGAGCGACACCAGGTCGGTCTCGTCCGGGTGCGTGTTCAGCAGCCTGGTGATCCGTCCCGCCCCGTGCACCCCGTCGAGATCGCCGCCCGGCACCGGCAGAAGCGGGTCGGCGTGCATGCCGGTCGCGATGACCACCGCGTCGAACTGCTGCCGCAGCACCGGCAAAGGCACGTCCGCGCCGATCCGTACATTGCCGTGGAACCGCACCCCCTCCTCGGTGAACAGCCGGTCGAACTGGCGGGCCACCGACTTCATGCTCTGATGATCGGCGGCGACGCCGTAGCGCACCAGCCCGTACGGCGTCGGCAGCTCGTCGATCACGTCGATCTCGGCCGCCGGGAACGCACGCCGCAGCGCCTGCGCGCAGAAGCATCCGGCCGGCCCTGAACCGACGATGGCGATGCGGGGCGCGGCATCCGACACCGGCCCCACCCGGATGGACGCCGGGGCCGGCTCAGCAACGCGCGACCAAGCCACCGGCAGCGCCGTGAGCCCGGGGAACACCCACCCGCGCAGCTCGGCCTCGCCGTCGAGGCGCAGCCCCTCCAGCCGGCGGAACAGCATGGGCAGGGCGACGTCCGCGACCTCCGCGCGCGACACCCACGTGCCGAGGCACGCGTGCACGCCCTTGCCGAACGCCAGATGCGGCCTGACCTCGCGCCGGACGTCGAAGGCCGCGGCATCCGGCCACACGTCCTCGTCGCGGTTCGCGGACAGCACGCAGATGCCGAGCTTCGCCCCGGCGGGCAGCTCGACGCCTTCCAGCACCGTGTCGCGGGTGACCCGCCGCGGGTACATGCCGAGCGGGGCGACCCAGCGGATCGTCTCCTCGAACGCCGCCGGCCACAGCGACGGGTCGGATGCCACCGCCGCACGCTGCTCGGGATGCGTCAGCAGCGCCCACACCGCCACCCCGATCGCATCGCGCGGCTCGTTGAGCCCGCCACCGATCGTCATCTTCACGTTGGCCCGGATGCGCTCGATCGGCATCGCGTGGCCGGGGGTGCGCAGCAGGGTCGACAGGAGCGACTGGTTCGGGTGCGCCGCGTGCCACGGCAGCAGCTCGTCGAGGGCGGCATCCACCTCGTCGGACGACCGCCGCGCGGCCGCCTGCACCGCAGCATCGTCCGCGTCGTCGCCGGCCGCGTCGAGCATGGTCTGCGACCAGCGCTGCAGATCCTGCGGGGAGGCGCTGTGCAGACCGATGATCTCGCGCAGGTTCTCGGCTGCGTAGGGCGCCGCGAACTCCCGCACGAGGTCCGCTCCCGGCCCCGCCGCCACGAGCGCGTCGAGGTACTTCGCAGCGTTGCGCTGGAAGGTCGCCGTCCAGATGCGGTGCACGGCGGCGGGACGCAGGGTCGGCTGCCACGCCGCCCGCTCGAGGTGGTGCTCCGGATCGTCCCGGCACAGCATCGAGTCGCCCGCGGCGTGCCGCCGCGGCGGCCCCTGCTCGCTCGCCGAGTAGGTGTCCTGGTCGAGCTCGGTCTCGTGCACCGCGGCATAGCTCGTGACGAGGTGCCGGCCGACGCTCGGCACCCAGTGCACGCCGCCCTCGGCGCGCAGTCGCTCGAAGATCGGGAAGGGGTCTCGGTGCAGGTCGGCGGTGGTCACCCAATCGGCGACCGGAACGCGCACTCGCATCTCAGGTCATCGGCCCGCAGGCGAAGACGGACGCGTCGGCAGCGTTGCTCATATGACTCCCCCGTCAAATGCTTCGATTCGCCTCTTGTCGAGACGGCAGGTGATCGTATACGATTTCAAATACCACCACCGCGGTGCACCCTGATCACGCTACTCTCGGCGCCGAACAGGTCAAGGGCCGAAAACGAGCGAGGGGGCTCATGTCCGAAACAGCACAGGCTGACGCACGATTCGCAGGTCTTCCCGGCCGGCCGGGCAAGATCGTCGCGATCCATCTCAGCTACGCCTCCCGCGCCGATCAACGCGGCCGCCGCCCCGCCGACCCGAGCTACTTCTTCAAGCCGTCGAGCTCCGTCGCGGCCACCGGCTCCGAGATCGTCCGTCCCGCCGGCACCGAGCTGCTCGCCTTCGAGGGCGAGATCGCCCTCGTCATCGGCACCCGCGCCAAGAACGTGCCGCTTCAGGATGCCTGGAGCCACGTCGGCTGGATCACGGCGGCGAACGACTTCGGCCTCTACGACCTCCGCGCGAACGACAAGGGCTCGAACGTCCGCTCCAAGGGCGGCGACGGCTACACCCCGATCGGCGCGGAACTGATCGACGCACGCACCGTCGATCCGGCATCCCTGCGCCTGCGCACGTGGGTCAACGGACAGATCGTGCAGGACGACACCACCGCCGGGCTCATCTTCCCCTTGGCGCAGTTCGTCGCCGACCTGTCGCAGCACTTCACCCTCGAGGTGGGCGACGTCATCCTCACCGGCACCCCGGCCGGCTCGTCGGTGGTGCGCCCCGGCGACGTCGTCGAGGTCGAGGTGGATGCCCCCGACGTCGACGGATGCCCCACCTCCGGGCGCCTGGTCACCACCGTGGTGCAGGGCGCCTCCGGGTTCGACGCCGCGGTCGGCTCGCTCCCTCAGGTCGACGACACCCAGCGCGCCGAGGCGTGGGGCTCCCGCGAGCTCGCCGGCCTCCCCGCGGTGGGGTCGGCGGATTCAGGCGCGTCGGCGGATTCAGGCGCATCCGCGACGAAACAGCCTGATCTCGCCGATTCGCCTGAATTCACCCTCACCCCGGAGCTGCGCGCCAAGCTCGAGGCCGCCCCGGTCGCCGGCCTGTCGCAGCAGCTGCGCAAGCGCGGCTACAACAACGTCACGATCGACGGCGTCGCTCCCCTGCATCCCGAGGCGAAGCTCGTCGGCACCGCCAAGACGCTGCGGTTCGTCCCCAACCGCGAGGACCTCTTCAAGAGCCACGGCGGCGGCTACAACGCGCAGAAGCGTGCGTTCGACGCCGTGCGCTCCGGCGAGGTCATCGTGATCGAGGCTCGCGGCGAAGCGGGGTCCGGCACCCTGGGCGACATCCTCGCGATCCGGGCCGATGCCCGGCACGCGGCCGGCATCGTCACCGACGGCGGCGTTCGCGACCACGACGCCGTCGCCGCGGTCGGCATCCCGGTGTACAGCAACGGCGCCCACCCCGCAGTGCTCGGCCGCAAGCACGTGCCGTGGGACCACGACATCACGATCGCGTGCGGCGGCGCCACCGTGCAGCCCGGCGACGTCATCGTCGGCGACAACGACGGGGTCATCGTCATCCCGCCGGCGCTCGTCGAAGAGGTCGTCGACGCGGCCCTCGCCCAGGAGGACGAGGATGCCTGGATCGCCGCCAAGGTCTCGGAAGGGCATCCGGTCGACGGCCTGTTCCCGATGAACGCCGCCTGGCGCGCGATCTACGACTCCGAGCACGCCGGGGAACAGCGGTGAGCACCGTGGCCGCCCCCAGCAAGTCCGAGCGGGCGTACGACTACATGCACGACCGCATCAGCGCGGGCGACTACAGCCCCGGCTACCGGCTCGTGCTCGGCTCCATCGCCGCGGAGCTGCACATGAGCGTCGTGCCGGTACGCGAGGCGGTGCGCCGTCTCGAGGCCGAGGGCCTGGTGACGTTCGAGCGCAACGTCGGCGCCCGGGTCGCTCTCGTCGACGAGAGCGAGTACATCTTCACCATGCAGACGCTGGGCCTCGTCGAGGGCGCCGCGACCGCGCTGTCCGCGCCGCTGGTGACCCCCGAACTGCTGGATGCCGCACGCGACGTCAACGAGCGCATGCACACCCTGCTCGAGCACTTCGACCCGCACGTGTTCACGGTGCTCAACCAGCAGTTCCATTCCCTGCTGTACGAGCCCTGCCCCAACCCGCACATCCTCGACCTGGTGCACCGCGGCTGGGGCCGTCTCGGGCGACTGCGCGACTCCACGTTCGCGTTCGTGCCCGGTCGCGCGCACCACTCGGTCGACGAGCACACCGAGATCCTCGAACTCATCCGCCGCGGCGCCGACCCGCTCGAGATCGAGCTCGCGGCCCGCAACCACCGCTGGCGCACGATGGATGCGTTCATCGCCGCCCGGCACTCCGACATCCCCGACCACCACTGACCACCCATCCGGAGGAATCGATGAGCGATTACACCCAGGCGCACGTCCCCGCCGACCTGCCCACCCGCATCCAGCACTACATCGACGGCGAGTTCGTCGACTCGATCGACGGCGACACGTTCGACGTGCTCGACCCGGTGTCGAACGAGACGTACCTGCAGGCCGCGGCCGGCAAGAAGGCGGACGTCGAGCGGGCCGTCGCCGCCGCCAAGCGCGCGTTCGACGAGGGCCCCTGGCCGCGGATGCTGCCGCGCGAGCGCTCGCGGGTGCTGCACCGCATCGCCGACATCGTCGAGTCGCGCGACGCCCGGCTCGCCGAGCTGGAATCGTTCGATTCGGGCCTGCCGATCACGCAGGCTCTCGGACAGGCCCGCCGCGCCGCCGAGAACTTCCGCTTCTTCGCCGACCTGATCGTGGCGCAGGCCGACGACACCTTCAAGGTGCCGGGGCGCCAGATCAACTACGTGAACCGCAAGCCGATCGGCGTCGCGGGGCTCATCACCCCGTGGAACACCCCCTTCATGCTCGAGTCGTGGAAGCTCGGCCCCGCGCTCGCCACCGGCAACACCGTGGTGCTCAAGCCGGCCGAGTTCACGCCGCTGTCGGCATCCCTCTGGGCCGGCATCTTCGAGGAGGCGGGCCTGCCGAAGGGCGTGTTCAACCTCGTCAACGGCCTCGGCGAGGATGCCGGCGACGCGCTCGTGAAGCACCCCGACGTGCCGCTCATCTCGTTCACCGGCGAGTCGAGCACGGGCCAGCTGATCTTCGGCAACGCCGCTCCGTTCCTCAAGGGCCTGTCGATGGAGCTCGGCGGCAAGTCCCCCGCGGTCGTGTTCGCCGACGCGGATCTGGATGCCGCCATCGACGCGACCATCTTCGGCGTGTTCTCGCTCAACGGCGAGCGCTGTACCGCGGGCAGCCGCATCCTCGTGCAGCGCGACGTGTACGACGAGTTCGTGGAGCGCTACGCCGCGCAGGCGAAGCGCGTCAAGGTCGGATACCCGCACGACCCGAAGACCGAGGTCGGGGCGCTCGTGCACCCCGAGCACTACGACAAGGTGATGAGCTACGTCGAGATCGGCAAGCAGGAGGGACGCCTCGTCGCCGGCGGCGGCCGACCCGAGGGGTTCGAGGTCGGCAACTTCGTCGCCCCGACCGTGTTCGCCGACGTGTCGCCGGATGCCCGCATCTTCCAGGAGGAGATCTTCGGGCCGGTCGTCGCGATCACGCCGTTCGACACGGACGAGGAGGCCCTCGCCCTCGCCAACAACACGAAGTACGGCCTGGCCGCCTACATCTGGACCGACGACCTCAAGCGGGCGCACAACTTCTCGCAGGCCGTCGAGGCGGGCATGGTGTGGCTCAACAGCAACAACGTGCGCGACCTCCGCACACCCTTCGGCGGCGTGAAGGCGTCCGGCCTCGGCCATGAGGGCGGCTACCGCTCGATCGACTTCTACACCGACCAGCAGGCCGTGCACATCACCCTCGGCAAGGTGCACAACCCCACTTTCGGCAAGAACTGACCCGGCCCTTCGACAGGCTCAGGGATCAAAGAGCAAGGACGCTGACATGACCAATCGCGAAGACATGACCCTCACCTCCTCGGGCTTCTACGTGAGCCAGGAGGCCCCGATCCGCACCGACAACCCGGTGCCGACGCCCGCCGCCGCGCCGCCGGACGTGCTGCGCTGCGCGTACATGGACCTCGTCGTGACCGACCTCGCGGCATCCCGCGTGTTCTACGTCGACGTGCTGGGCCTGTACGTCACGGAGGAGGACGACGAGGCGATCTACCTGCGCTCCACCGAGGAGTTCATCCACCACAACCTGGTGCTGCGCAAGGGCCCGGTGGCGGCCGTGGCCGCGTTCTCGTACCGCGTGCGCACCCCGGAGGACCTCGACAAGGCGGTCGCCTTCTACTCGGAGCTCGGCTGCGACGTGCGCCGCAACCCGGAGGGCTTCACCAAGGGCATCGGCGACTCGGTGCGGGTGGTCGACCCGCTCGGCTTCCCGTACGAGTTCTTCCACCAGACAGAGCACGTCGAGCGGATGTCGTGGCGCTACGACCTGCACGTCCCCGGGGAACTCGTGCGGCTGGACCATTTCAACCAGGTCACCCCCGACGTGCCGCGCGCGGTGCGGTACATGCAGGACCTCGGCTTCCGCGTCACGGAGGACATCCAGGACGAGGAGGGCACGGTGTACGCCGCGTGGATGCGCCGCAAGCCGACCGTTCACGACACCGCCATGACCGGCGGGGACGGCCCGCGCATGCACCACGTTTGCTTCGCGACCCACGAGAAGCACAACATCCTCGCGATCTGCGACAAGCTGGGCGCGCTGCGCCGCTCGGACGCGATCGAGCGCGGCCCCGGCCGCCACGGCGTGTCGAACGCGTTCTACCTGTACCTGCGCGACCCCGACGGGCACCGCGTCGAGGTGTACACGCAGGACTATTACACCGGCGACCCGGACAACCCCGTGATCACGTGGGACGTGCACGACAACCAGCGCCGCGACTGGTGGGGCAACCCCGTCGTGCCCAGCTGGTACACGGATGCCTCCCTGGTGCTCGACCTCGACGGCAACCCGCAGCCGGTGCTCGCCCGCACAGACTCGTCCGAGATGGCCGTGACCATCGGCGCCGACGGCTTCAGCTACACGCGTTCGGGCGAAGAGCAGATGCCGGAGTGGAAGCAGGGCGAGTACAAGCTGGGTCACCAGCTCTGATGCTTCCCCCAGAGACGATCGCGCAGATCGCGGACGAACTCGCCGCGGCGGATCGCGCGCACAGCGTGATCCCGCGGATCACCGCGCGGTATCCGGATGCCGCCATCGAGGACTCGTACGCGATCCAGCAGGTGTGGCGCGACACCATGCTGGCATCCGGCCGCCGCCTCGTGGGCCGCAAGATCGGGCTCACCTCCAAGGCGATGCAGCAGGCGACCGGGATCTCGGAGCCCGACTACGGCGTCATGTTCGACGACACGGTGTACGAGAACGGGTCGGTGATCGACACCGCGCAGTTCTCGAACGTGCGCATCGAGGTGGAGCTCGCGTTCGTGCTGCGCGACCCTCTCGAGGGCCCGCACTGCTCGCTGTTCGACGTGCTGCGGGCGACCGAGTACGTCACCCCGGCGCTGGAGATCCTGAACTCGCACATCGAGCTCGAGGGACGAACGATCGTCGACACGATCAGCGACAACGCTGCGTACGGGGGCATGGTGCTCGGCGGCATCCCGATGCGACCCGACCAGATCGACCTGCGCTGGGTCTCGGCGCTCCTGTACCGCAACGAGACGATCGAGGAGTCGGGCGTCGCCGCGGCGGTGCTCAACCACCCGGCGACCGGCGTGGCGTGGCTGGCGAACAAGATGCACCACCACGGCGACCGGCTCGAGGCGGGCGAGATCATCCTGGCCGGGTCGTTCACCCGGCCGATGTGGGTGTCGCAGGGCGACAGCGTGCTGTGCGACTACGGACCGATGGGAACCATCACATGCCGCTTCAGCTGAAGCCGACCTTCCGCGAGCACATCGCATCGTCCGACCGCCCCCTCGTGGGCCTGTGGGCCTGCTCGGGCTCGGCCCTCGTCGCCGAGATCCTGGCCGGCTCCGGCGCCGACTGGCTGCTCATCGACATGGAGCACTCCGCCAACACCCTGCCGTCGGTGCTCGCGCAGCTGCAGGCCGTCGCCGCATATCCGGTGACGCCCGTGGTGCGCGTGCCGAACGGCTCGGACGTCATCCTCAAGCAGGTGCTCGACGTCGGTGCGCAGACGGTGCTCGTGCCGATGGTGTCCAACGCAGACCAGGCGCGCGAGCTCGTCGAGGCGGTGCGGTATCCCCCGCACGGGCGGCGCGGCGTCGGCTCCTCGCTGTCGCGTTCGGCCCGCTGGAACCGCGTGGACGGCTACCTCGGCGACGCGAACTCCCACGTGTCGCTGATCGTGCAGATCGAGTCTGCGGATGCCGTGGAGCATGCGGCCGAGATCGCCGCGGTCGACGGCGTGGACGGGATCTTCGTCGGGCCGGCCGACCTCGCGGCATCCCTCGGCGTGCTCGGGCAGCAGACGCATCCGGACGTGCTCGCCGCCGTGCAGCGCACGTTCGACGCGGTGCGGGGTGCCGGCAAGCCGGTGGGCGTGAACGCGTTCGACCCGGTCGCGGCCGAGGGCTACATGGCCAACGGCGCGGCCTTCGTCGCGGTGGCCGCCGACGTGTCGATCCTCGCCCGCCAGTCCGAGTCCCTGGCCGCCCGCTTCATCCCGGCCGCCGACGACACCCCGCGCGCCGGCTACTGAGCCCCGCCCCCGGTCGTTGACCGAGTCCGGCCGCAGGCCGCACGAGACGAAACGCGGATGCCCCGGACTGTCGATCGACAGCATCCCGGATCGTCACCATGACGTCGAACCCCCACGGAAGGACGGATCATGCGATACACACTTCTCCTCCAGTACCCGGAGATGAGCGCCGACGAGCTCGGCCCGGAGGCCCTCGAGGCGGGCATGCGCGCGTTCCGCGAGTATACGGCCGCGCTGGATGCCGCGGGCGTCCTGCGCAGCGCCGAGGTGCTGCACCCGTCCTCGGCGACCACGACCGTGCGGCTGCGCGACGGCCAGCTCGTCGTGCAGGACGGCCCCTTCGCGGACACCAAGGAGCAGCTCGGCGGCACGTTCGTGATCGAGGTGGACGATCTGGATGCCGCCATCGGATGGGCGGCCAAGGCGCCGTCGGTCGCCTGGGGCGCCGTCGAGGTGCGCCCGGTCGCCACCCGCTACGCCGACGGCGCCTGGCAGGGCGCGTCCCCCGTGGGGTGACGGGCCGGTGAGCACGACCGCCGACGTCCACGCCGCCGCACAGCGCGCGGTGCGGGCGTCGTACGGCCGGCTCGTGGCCCTGCTGGCATCCGGAACCGGCGACCTCGCCCTGGCCGAGGACTGCCTCGCCGACGCGCTCGAGAAGGCGCTGCTGACCTGGCCGGATGCCGGTGTGCCGGACAACCCGGAAGGATGGCTGCTCACCGTGGCCCGCAACCGCCTGCGCGACGTGCTCGGATCCGCCGCGCACCGCACGTCCGCCCCGCTCGATCCGGAGACGTCCCCCGCCACCGCCGACGACGTGGCCGGACTGCTCGAGCGCGGCGAGGCGATCCCCGACCGCCGGCTCGAGCTGCTGTTCGCGTGCGCGCATCCGGCGATCGATGCCGGCATCCGGACGCCCCTCATGCTTCAGACGGTGCTCGGATTCGATGCCGCGCAGATCGCCGCGGCGTTCGACCTGCCCGCCGCGACGATGGCGCAGCGCCTGGTGCGCGCCAAGCGGAAGATCCGGGATGCCGGCATCCCGTTCCGCCTCCCGACGCGCGCCGACATGCCGGCCCGCACCACCGCGGTGCTCGAGGCGATCTACGCCGCGTACGCGATCGACTGGCTCGGACAGGGCGACGAGGTGCGCAGCTCGATCGCCGATGAGGCGCGGTGGCTCGCCGTGCTCACCGCGAGCCTGCTCGAGACCGACGCCGAGGCGTGGGGGCTGGCGGCCCTGCTCACGCTCACGCAGTCCCGTGCCCCGGCGCGCGCCGACACGCCGTGGCCGCCGCTCGACGAGCAGGACACCGCCCTGTGGGACCGCGAGCTCATCGCCGAGGGCGAGGCGCTGCTGCACCGCGCCGCGCGGCTCGGCCACCCGACGCCGGGGCATCCGGGCGGACGCTTCCAGCTCGAGGCGGCGATCCAGTCCGTGCACTGCGACCGTGCACGCACCGGAGCGCTCGACCGCGAGGCCCTCATCGCGCTCTACCGCGGCCTCGTGCAGGTCGCGCCGACGCGGGGCGCGCTCGACGCCCTGGCGGCGGCCGAGGCCCGGCGCTGAACCGGGTCACTCCCCCGGATAGCTGAGCCCGATCTGCCGGCGGACCTCGTCGAGGACGCCCAGGATCGCGACGGATTCGTCCGGCGGCAGGATGTCGCCCGCGGTCGCTCCGGATGCCGCGAGCCGCTCGAGCTCGAGGGCCTGGAACTGCCGCCCGCTGCCGGCGGGCACGCGCCCGTCGAACTCCTCGAGCACGGTGTCCTCGCCCTCGAGGAGGCGGAACGTCGTCGGCGCGAACCACCACGAATCGATCTCGATGCGCGCCCGGGTGCCGACGATGGAGGCGGTGACCGGGGAGGCGGCATTCAGCCCGCACTGCAGCGTCGCCTGCGCCCCGCCGGGGTAGCCGAGAAGGACGGACGTCGTGGCATCCACCCCCGTCACGGCGGGCGAGGCGAGCGCGAGCACCCGGTCGGCGGCGCCGAGGATGTCCCACGCGAACGAGAGCGGGTAGACGCCGAGATCCAGCAGCGCGCCGCCGCCGAGCGCCGGGTTCAGCAGCCGCCCGGCGGGATCCGCGGACAATTGCTGCCCGTGGTCGGCCTGCAGCGTGCGCAACTCCCCGAGCGCCCCGGAGCGCACGAGTTCGCGGATGCGCACCATGTGCGGCAGCCACCGGGTCCACATGGCCTCGAGCGCGACGAGCCCGCGCTCCGCGGCCCGGTCCGCGATCCGCCGCGCCTGGGCGGCGTTCAGCGCGAGGGGCTTCTCCACCAGCACGTGCTTGCCGGCATCCAGCGCGAGGAGTGCGTTCTCGGCGTGCATCGGATGCGGCGTCGCGACGTACACCGCGTCGACCTCCGGGTCGGCGACGAGCTCCTCGTAGCTGCCGTGCGCCCGCGGGATGCCGTGGGTCTGCGCGAACGCCTGCGCGCTCCGGATGCTGCGCGAGCCGACCGCCACGACGGGGAATCCCGCGACCCGCAGGTCCGCGGTCATCTGACCCGCGATCGACCCGGTCGCGAGGATGCCCCAGCGCAGGCGCTCGGTCATCAGCCTGCCGCCCGCTCCGCGGCCTCGACGACGTTGGTCATCAGCAGCGCGACGGTCATCGGCCCGACCCCGCCCGGGTTCGGGGAGATCCAGCCCGCGACCTCTTCCACGCCCGGGGCCACGTCGCCGAAGACGCGGTCCTTGCCGCCGTCGACATCGGGCTCGCGGGTGACGCCCACATCCAGCACCGCCGCGCCGGGCTTGACGTCCTCGGGGCGGATCAGGTGCTTCACTCCGGCCGCCGCGACGATCACGTCGGCCTGCCGCAGGTAGAACGGCAGGTCCACCGTTCCGGTGTGCGTGAGCGTGACGGTCGCGTTGATCGTCCGCCGGGTCAGCAGCAGCCCGATCGACCGGCCGATCGTCACGCCGCGTCCGACCACGACGACGTGCTTGCCGCGCAGGTCGTAGTCGCCTCGCACCAGCAGCTCGATGACACCGCGCGGCGTGCACGGCAGCGGGGTGGTGATCGGTGCGTTGACGTTCAGCACGAGCCGGCCGAGGTTGGTCGGGTGCAGGCCGTCGGCGTCCTTGTCGGGGTCGATCCGCTCCAGGATCGCGTCGGTGTCGAGGTGCTTCGGCAACGGCAGCTGCACGATGTACCCATGGCAGGCCGGATCGGCGTTGAGCTCGTCGATCAGCGCCTCGACCTCGGCCTGGGTGGCATCCGCGGGCAGCTCCCGCTGGATCGAGTTCATCCCGACCGCGACCGACTGCTTGTGCTTCATCCCGACGTACAGCTGGGATGCCGGGTCGGCCCCGACCAGCACGGTCGCGATCCCGGGCACCACGCCGCGCGCCTTCAGGGCCGCGACCCGCTCGGTCAGCTCCGCCTTGATCTCAGCGGATGCCGCCCTCCCGTCGAGAACCCGTGCCGTCACTGCTGCAGGTCCGGGTACAGCGGGAACGCCTCGGCGAGCGCGTCCGCGCGGGCGCGCAGGGCCTCCACGTCGGCGCCGGGCTGCAGTGCGAGGGCGATCACATCGGCGACCTCGGTGAACTCGGCGTCCCCGAACCCGCGGGTCGCCAGCGCCGGGGTGCCGATGCGCAAGCCCGAGGTGATCATCGGCGGGCGCGGGTCGTTCGGCACCGCGTTGCGGTTGACGGTGATGTGGATGTCGTGCAGCAGATCCTCGGCCTGCTTGCCGTCGATCTCGGCGTCGCGCAGGTCCACGAGCACGAGGTGCACGTCCGTGCCGCCGGAGCGCACGGTGATGCCGGCATCCTTCACGTCCTGCTGCGAGAGCCGGTCGGCGAGGATCGCGGCACCGCGCAGCACGCGCTCCTGGCGCTCCTTGAACTCAGGGGTGGCGGCGAGCTTGAACGCGGTCGCCTTCGCGGCGATCACGTGCATGAGCGGACCGCCCTGCTGCCCCGGGAACACCGCCGAGTTGATCTTCTTGGCGATGTCGGCGTCGTTGGTGAGGATGAAGCCCGAGCGGGGGCCGCCGATGGTCTTGTGCACGGTCGACGAGACGACGTCGGCGAAGGGCACCGGGTTCGGGTGCAGGCCCGCGGCCACGAGCCCGGCGAAGTGCGCCATGTCGACCCACAGGAGGGCTCCGATCTTGTCGGCGATCTCGCGGAAGCGGGCGAAGTCGAGCTGACGGGGGTAGGCCGACCAGCCGGCGATGATGACGTTCGGCTGGTGCTCCTCGGCGAGGCGCTCCACCTCGTCCATGTCGATCATCGACGTCTCGGGGTTCACGCCGTACGCGACGATGTTGTAGAGGCGGCCGGAGAAGTTGATCTTCATGCCGTGCGTGAGGTGACCGCCCTGGTCGAGCGAGAGGCCGAGCAGCTTGTCGCCGGGGCGCGCGATCGCGTGCAGCACGGCGGCGTTGGCGGATGCCCCGGAGTGCGGCTGCACGTTCGCGAACTCGGCGCCGAAGAGCTCCTTGGCGCGGGCGATCGCCAGCTCCTCGGCCACGTCGACCTCTTCGCAGCCGCCGTAGTAGCGGCGGCCCGGGTAGCCCTCGGCGTACTTGTTGGTCAGCACCGAGCCCTGCGACTGCAGCACCGAGACGGGCACGAAGTTCTCGGAGGCGATCATCTCGAGGAACGTCTGCTGGCGCTTGAGCTCCCGGTCGAGCACCTCGGCGATCTCCGGGTCGACTTCGGCGAGCGGGGCGTTGAAGAACTGGTCGGTCATGGGCATCCCTTCACGGCGGGCGGTTCGAGTGTGTCGCTCCGGCCCAGGCGTGCGGTCGAATGCCGTGTGGGTCGCTTCCCGGTGGTAAGCCACCTCAACGCCAGTCGCGACAGGTCGAGCTTAGCGGAGAATCGTCCCCGGCCGTTGAGCGAGCGCAGCGAGACGAAACGCCCGCGCGCATCGTTAGGCTCCTCACATGCCTGCGCCGTCGTTGCCGCTCGTGCCCCTGCCGGTGTCCGTACACTCCGTCTCCGCCGCGCCGTACCGGCCGGCCGACCCAGACGACCTGCACGCGACCGTCACGGTGGATGCCTCGACCGGCGCCCCGGAGTCGTACGCGCTGCAGGTCGGCGAACGCGGCATCCGGATCACGGCCGCCGACCCGGCGGGCGCCTTCTACGCGCAGCAGACGCTCGCGCAACTCGAGACGGACGGCGCGTACCCGGCGGTCGAGATCGAGGACGCCCCGCGCTTCCGGTACCGCGGAGTGATGCTCGACGTGGCCCGGCACTTCCAGACCGTCGAGACCGTCAAGGCGTACATCGACCACGCGGCATCCCTGAAGTTCAACCACCTGCACCTGCACCTCACCGACGACCAGGGGTGGCGGCTGGCCCTCGACTCGCGCCCGGAGCTCACCGAGAAGGCATCCCGCACGAGCGCCCTGGGTGACGCGGGCGGGTACTACTCGCGGGCGGACTGGACCGAGATCGTCGGGTACGCCGCCGCCCGCCACCTCACCGTGGTGCCCGAGTTCGACGTGCCCGGCCACACCCACGCGGTGGGTCTCGCCTATCCCGGGCTCGTCGCCGACCCCGTGATCTCCGACCGCATCCTCGAGACGGCCGAGGCGTTCGGCGGGGGTATTCCGACGCGCGGGTTCCCCTACACGGGATTCGCCGTCGGGTTCTCGTCGCTCAAGCACGACGACCCGGCGGTGGACGCCTTCCTCGCCGACGTCTTCGGAGAGCTCGCCGCGATCACCCCCGGACCCTACGTGCACATCGGCGGGGACGAGTGCCTCGGCACCGCCCCGGCCGACTACGACGCGTTCGTGGAGAAGACGGCGGCGATCGTCGCAGCGACCGGCAAGATCCCGATCGCGTGGCACGACGCGGGCACGGCCCGCGGCATCCACGCCGCCACCGTCGGGCAGTACTGGAACTACGTGCGGCCGCAGGAGGGTCAGGATGCCCCCGCGCGTGCGCTCGCCGCCCGAGGCGGCCTCATCATGTCGCCGGCGGACGTCGCCTACCTGGACATGAAGTTCGATGCGGCATCCCCGCTCGGACTCGTGTGGGCCAAGGGCGTGACCACGCTCCGAGACGCGTACGAGTGGGAGCCGACCGCGATCCTCGAGGGCCTCGACGAGCGGCGGATCCTCGGTGTCGAGGCGCCGCTGTGGACGGAGACCGCCCGCGACCTCGGCGACCTCGAGCAGCTCGCCTTCCCGCGGATCGGCGCCGTGGCCGAGATCGCGTGGAGCCCGGCATCGGCCCACGACTGGGACTCCTTCGCGGCGCGCATCGGCGGTCTCGTGCCGCGCTGGCGGGCCGCCGGCATCCGGCTGCCGTGACGTTCCGGCCCGCCCGCCCGACGTAAACTGGAGGCCATGACCGAACCCCAGCCCGCCGGCACGCGCCCGCCGCTGTCCGCGGTCGACCTCGTCGCCTTCGCCTGCGAGCTGTTCGCGTTCGGCACCTTCGCGTTCTGGGGCCTCGCCGGCTGGCCGTTCCCCTGGAACCTCGTGTTCGGCATCGGCACACCCGTGCTCGCGATCCTCATCTGGGCGCTGTTCGTCTCGCCGCGCGCCGTGCTGCACGTGCACCCGTTCGTCCGCGCGATCGTGGAGCTGCTCGTCTACGCGGGCGCCACGGTGTGCCTGTGGAGCATGGGGCTCACCTGGATCGGGCTCGGCTTCGCCGTGATCGCGGTCACCGCCGGAGTCATCGCGGGACGCCGTCGCTTCGCATGACGGCCTCGGGCGTCCAGCCCGCGATCATGGAGCTGCTGGCGCAGGGCCCCCTCCCGTCGTTGAGCGAGGAGCGCAACGACCCCTCCCGGTCGTTGAGCGAGGAGCGCAGCGACGAGACGAAACGCCTCGCCCTTCCACCCAGATATCTCGACGTCGAGATAAATCCGCGCGCCCGGTAGACTGGGAGGACCGCGAAAACACCCTCCGGACGGGAGACCTCTGTGCCTGACTCCACCATCATCTACACGCACACCGACGAAGCCCCGGCGCTGGCCACGGCGTCGTTCCTGCCGATGGTCCAGGCCATCGCCGGCCAGGCGGGCGTGCAGCTGGACACCCGCGACATCTCGCTGGCGGCCCGCATCCTGGCGGCGTTCCCGCAGAGCCTCACGCCCGAGCAGCAGGTGGGTGACGCCCTCGCCGAGCTCGGCGGCCTCGCGACGCTCCCCGAGGCGAACATCATCAAGCTGCCGAACATCTCGGCGTCGATCCCGCAGCTGAAGGCCGCGATCTCCGAGCTGCAGTCGCAGGGCTACGACATCCCGGGCTATCCAGACGACCCGCAGAGCGCCGACGAGAAGGACGCCAAGGCCCGCTACGACCGCATCAAGGGCTCCGCGGTCAACCCGGTGCTGCGCGAGGGCAACAGCGACCGTCGCGCGCCGCTGTCGGTGAAGAACTACGCGCGCAAGCACCCGCACCGCAACAAGGCGTTCGCCGCGGGCTCGAAGACCCGCGTCGTCACGATGGGACACGACGACTTCCGCACCAACGAGAAGTCGTACGTCTCCCCCGACGACGACGTGCTCACCATCCAGCACGTCGCACAGGACGGCACCGTCACCCCGCTCAAGCAGAATCTCAAGGTGCTGCCGGGCGAGATCATCGACGCCACGTTCCTGGATGCCGCCGCCCTCGACGCGTTCCTGGCGCAGACGCTCGAGCAGGCCGAGGCCGACGACGTGCTCTACTCGGTGCACCTCAAGGCGACGATGATGAAGGTCTCCGACCCGATCATCTTCGGCCACGTCGTGAAGACCTACTTCGCCGACGTGTTCGACCGCTACGGCGACGTGATCGCCGCCGAGGGCCT
>DATMTQ010000057.1:0-5443 GCA_035564095.1 Microbacterium sp.
AGCGAGCCCGTCCGCAGGGCTCCAGTTCTCCCGGTCGTTGAGGGAGCGAGACCGCAGGGGGTCGTCCATTCTCCCGGTCGTTGAGCGAGCCCGGCCGGCGGCCGCGCGAGACGAAACGCGGCGGGCGGCAGATCTCGACGCGTTTCGAGTCGCTTCGCTCGCTCAACGACCGGGAGAGCCTGCGCGGCTACTTCTTGCTGGACTCCACGTCACCGGACAGCGCGGCGATGAAGGCCTCCTGCGGCACCTCGACGCGACCGACCATCTTCATGCGCTTCTTGCCCTCTTTCTGCTTCTCGAGGAGCTTGCGCTTGCGGGTGATGTCACCGCCGTAGCACTTGGCCAGGACGTCTTTGCGGATGGCGCGGATGTTCTCGCGGGCGATGATGCGCGCGCCGATCGCGGCCTGGATCGGCACCTCGAACTGCTGGCGCGGGATCAGCTTGCGCAGCCGCTCGGTCATCATCGTGCCGTACGCGTACGCCTTGTCGCGGTGCACGATCGAGCTGAACGCATCCACCTTGTCGCCCTGCAGCAGGATGTCGACCTTGACGAGGTCGGCCGTCTGCGAGCCCGCCGGCTCGTAGTCGAGGCTCGCGTAGCCCTGCGTCTTGGACTTCAGCTGGTCGAAGAAGTCGAACACGATCTCGCCGAGGGGCATGTTGTAGCGCAGCTCGACGCGGTCCTCGCTGAGGTAGTCCATGCCGAGGAGCGACCCGCGCCGCGACTGGCACAGCTCCATGACCGTTCCCACGTAGTCCTTCGGCAGCAGGATGCCGACCTTGACGACCGGCTCCGACACCTCCGCCACGCGCCCGTCGGGGTACTCGCTCGGGTTGGTGACCGTCACCGTCTCACCGGTGTCGGTCATCACCTCGTAGGTGACCGACGGCGCCGTGGTGATGAGGTCGAGGTCGAACTCCCGCGCCAGACGCTCGGTGATGATCTCCAGGTGCAGGAGCCCCAGGAAACCGCAGCGGAACCCGAACCCGAGTGCCACCGAGGTTTCGGGCTCGTACTGCAGCGACGCATCCGAGAGCTTCAGCTTGTCGAGCGCCTCACGCAGGTCTGCGTAGTCGCTGCCGTCGATCGGGTAGATGCCCGAGAAGACCATCGGCTTCGGGTCGGTGTAGCCGGGCAGCGCCTGGCTCGCGGGCTTGCGCAGGTTGGTGATCGTGTCGCCGACCTTCGACTGCCGCACATCCTTCACACCGGTGATGAGGTAGCCGACCTCGCCGACGCCGAGCCCCTTCGTCGGAACCGGCTCCGGGCTGGAGACGCCGATCTCGAGCAGCTCGTGGGTCGCCTTCGTCGACATCATCTGCACACGCTCGCGGGGCGAGAGCTGCCCGTCGACCATGCGCACGTACGTGACGACGCCGCGGTACGAGTCGTACACCGAATCGAAGATCATGGCGCGGGCCGGGGCATCCGCCCGCCCCTTCGGCGCGGGGATCTCGGCGACGATGCGGTCGAGAAGCGCCTCGACGCCGACACCGGTCTTGCCGCTCACGCGCAGCACGTCGTCCGGCGAGCCGCCGATGAGCCCGGCGAGCTCGGCGGCGTACTTCTCGGGGTCGGCGGCGGGCAGGTCGATCTTGTTCAGCACCGGGATGATGTGCAGGTCGTTCTCGAGCGCCAGGTACAGGTTGGCGAGAGTCTGCGCCTCGATGCCCTGTGCCGCATCCACCAGCAGGATCGCGCCCTCGCATGCCGCGAGGCTGCGGCTGACCTCGTACGTGAAGTCCACGTGACCCGGGGTGTCGATCATGTTCAGCGCGAACACGGTCCCTGAGTCTGTCGACGGGCCGACATCCGTCTGCCACGGCATCCGCACCGCCTGCGACTTGATCGTGATGCCGCGCTCGCGCTCGATGTCCATGCGGTCGAGGTACTGCGCCCGCATGTCGCGGTCGGCGACCACGCCGGTGATCTGGAGCATGCGATCGGCCAGCGTCGACTTGCCGTGGTCGATGTGGGCGATGATGCAGAAGTTGCGGATGAGCTCCGGCGGCGTGGCGGCGGGCTGGAGGGGCTGGAGGGCGCGCGGTGACATGTCCCCTCGATTCTACGGGGCGCGGCCGTGACGGCATCTCGCCGGCGCGACCGCTGCGGGCTCGCCTGCGTCGGGGTATCCATCCCGGTGTTCTGGCAGGAATCCGGCAGCAAGACCTGGTAATGTCATTCCTTGGCTTGCGTGTGGGTGTCTGACTCGCACAAGCCGGGCGGCTCCCCTCTCTCTCACTCGTCGCCCGGTACTCAACCGATCACCTGAACGAAAGAAACGTCGAACGTGGCGAATATCAAGTCGCAGATCAAGCGCAACAAGACCAACGAGAAGGCGCGTCAGCGCAACCAGGCCGTCAAGAGCGAGCTGAAGACCGAGGTGCGCCGCACCCGCGAGGCCATCGCCACCGGCGACAAGGCCGCTGCCGAGAAGGCTCTGGTCAAGGCGTCGCGCAAGCTCGACAAGGCCGTGAGCAAGGGCGTCATCCACCAGAACCAGGCGGCGAACCGCAAGTCGGCCATCGCCAAGCAGGTCGCCGCTCTCTGAGTCGCTGAGCTTCTGAAGGCCCGTCCCCGTCGGGGGCGGGCCTTCGTCGTTGCGGGATGCTGCGACGCGGGTCAGCGCGTGCCGTAGGGGGCGCGGGTGGCGATCACGGTGATCAGCCGCTCGAGGGCGAACACGGCATCCCGCGACGCGCCCTTGACGTCGGCATCCGCCTGCGCTGCGGCCATGATCGCGAGGCCCAGGCTCTGCTCGTTCCATCCGGACAGGTCGCGGCGAGCGTTGTTGACCTGCCAGTCCTTCATGCCGAGCCGGGATGCCAGGGCCTGCGCCGGCTCGCGGCTGCCCGCCACCCGCGCCATCGTGCGCAGCTTCATGGCGACCGCCGCGACCAGCGGCACGGGGTCGACGCCGGAATCCATCGCCTGGCGCAGCGACATCAGGGCGTCACCGAGGCGACCCGAGATGGCGGTGTCGGCGACCGTGAAGGCGGACGTCTCGACGCGCCCGCCGTAGTATCGCTCCACCAGCTCGGCCGTGACGTCGCCCGGCACGTCGGCGATGAGCTGCTGGCACGCGGCCGCCAGCTCGGTGAGGTCGCCGGTGAACGCGGAGACGAGGGCGCGCAGCGCGGCGGGGGCGATGCGCTTCCCCGCCGTCTTGAACTCGCCGGCCGCGAAGTCGTGCCGGTCGCCGTCGCGTTTGATGACCGGGCAGGGCACCTCCACTCCCCCGCCGATGCCGGAGCGGATCGCGTCGAGCAGCTTCTTGCCGCGGACGCTGGCCCCGGTGTGACGCAGCACGACGGTCGCGCCGTCTTGCGGGGTCTCGATGTAGGCGAGCGCCTCGGTGAGGAATGCGTCGCTCATCTTCTCGCCGCCGGACACGCGTACGAGCCGCGCTTCGCCGAACAGCGAGGGCGACGTCACCGCCAAGAGCGTTCCGGCGGCGTAGTCGTCGGAACGAAGGTCGGACACCTCGAGCGACGGGTCTTCGGCGCGCAGGTAATCGCGCACCCCGGCGATCGCCCGCTCCGCGCAGACGTCCTCGGGGCCTGAGACGAGCACGATCGGCGCCGGCTGCGGGTCGCGCCAGGACAGCTGCGGGATGGCCGCGCGAGCGCCCCCGGACTTCGCAGCGGAGGAGCGTCGGGGTGCCGGGGCCATGCCTTCCAGCGTAGCCGGGGCGTGCGACATCACCGTCCCGGAGTGCCCGCGGGCGCGGTCGGCGGATGCTGGTGCCACACCGCCACGCCGTCGCCCGTCTCGGTCACGGTCACGACGCCCTCGAGGTCCGTGCGGTGGATCTGCGCGCCCAACGCGGCGAGGAATCCGAGCGTCGGGCTGCGCGGATGCCCGTAGTCGTTGCCGGCCCCGACGGAGATGAGCGCGACCGGCACGCGCAGCTCGGCGTACAGTCGCGGTTCCTGGTCGGCGCTGCCGTGATGGGCGACCTTCACAAGCTCGTAGGGCGGCAGCAGCCCGCCGCTGCGCAGGATCGCCGCCTGTGCCGTGGCATCCGTGTCGCACAGGTAGACGCCGGTCGGCATGTGCGGGCCGCGGACGTCCAGCACGATGCACGACTCGTTCCCGGGCGGATAGCCCTTGCCGTCGGCGAGCGGCCAGAGCACCGTCCAGGTCGCATCGCCGAGCGGACCGCTCATGCCCGCGGCCGCGTCGACGAGCGCCGCCCCGCCGTCAGCGAACCGCTGCAGCAGACGCTCCGACGACGGCTTGTCCACCGGCCCGTGCAGCAGCACGTCCACGCGCCCGATCAGCGCATCCGCGGCGCCCGCATGGTCCCGGTCGTAGTGCGTGAGCACGAGCAGGTCGAGGCGCGCCACCCCGAAGCGGCTGAGGCATCGGGTGAGCGGGCCGGGTTCCGCACCGGTGTCGATGAGCGCGATGCGCCCCGCCGACCGGAGCAGGATCGCATCGCCCTGGCCGACGTCGCACATCGCGACCGCCCAGTCCCGGGGCACGGTGAGCGGGGCTGCCACCCCGTCGAGCGCCGTGAAGCCGCCCCAGACGCCCAGCGTGATCGAGACGCTGCCGGCCACCGCCACGCGCAGGCGGCGGGCGACGCGCCCCCGCGCCGGAGGCACCGCGAGCCAGACGATCCCGGCGCTGAGCGCCGCCAGCGCCGCGGCCCCGACGAGGCCGGTGAGCCACGGCATCCCGTGTCCCGGAACCGTCGCGAACAGGTGCGCCGTCGCCGCGATCCAGGCGGCCGGCAGCCACGTCATGGTCGTCAGGCCGACCTGCAGCAGCGGGATCGGCAGACAGACGCATGCGACGACGCCGAGCACCGTCGCGATCGGCGCCGCCGGCGCGGCGAGCAGATTCGCGACGACGCCGAGCACCGGAACCGTCGGGTTGATGAGGACCAGCAGCGGCCCGCACACCAGCTGCGCGGCCAGCGGCACGCTGATCGCGAGTGCGAGCATGCCCGGCATGAATCGCGACAGCCCGGCCGCCAGCGGCCGCGCCAGCACGAGCAGCGCACCGGTGGCGGCCGCCGACAGGGCGAACCCCAGCGAGCCCGCGAGCCACGGGTCCAGCAGCAGCGAGACCACGACGGCCAGCAGCAGCAAGGCAACCCCGAGCCTGGCCCGGCCGAGCAGCAGCGCGATCATGGCGATCGCCGCCATCGCCGCCGCACGCACGACGCTCGGTTCGGGCGTGACGAGCACCACGAACGCCGCGAGGGTCGCCAGCCCGCAGGCGACGCGGATGCCCCTCCGAGCACCGCAGAGCGCGGCGAGGCCGAAGGCGATCCCCACGACCAGTGCGCAGTTGGCGCCCGAGACCGCGGTCAGGTGCGTGAGCGAGCTCGCCTTCATGTCCGCGTCCAGCTCCGCCGTGACGCCCGTCGTGTCGCCGACCGCCAGCCCCGGGATGAGGCCGGCCGCCGGCTGCGGCAGCCCGGCGGTGG
>DATMTQ010000058.1:0-3014 GCA_035564095.1 Microbacterium sp.
CAGTTCGGTCGGGCGGATGCCGTCGCGGGTGAGGAAGCCGTGCGAGCGGAGCGTGGCGGAATTGCGCGGCCTGCTCGCATCCACCAGCACCACATCCACCAGAGCGCGCGCGAGATTGAGCGTCGCGGAGAGCCCGGCCGGACCTCCCCCGATGACGACGACCTCAGGCATGGGCGACCTCCTGCGGAGGCAGCGCGGCGATGAGGGGGTGGTCGTACGGCTGAGGACCGACCTTGGAGGCTCCGCCGGGGTTGCCGAGCTCGCTGAAGAAGTCGACGTTCGCCGCGTGGTAGTCCGCCCACTCCTCGGGGAGGTCGTCCTCGTAGTAGATCGCCTCGACCGGACAGACCGGCTCGCACGCTCCGCAGTCGACGCACTCGTCCGCGTTGATGTAGAGGGAGCGCTCACCCTCGTAGATGCAGTCGACCGGGCACTCGTCGATGCAGGCGCGGTCCTTCACGTCAACGCACGGGAGCGCGATGATGTAGGTCATCGGGCGATCACCTCGCGGTTGGAGATCGCGACCTGCTCCTCGCGCGGGACGACCTTGATCCGCTCCCGGGTCGCCTCGCCCGCGAAGCCGTCGCCGAGGGCGCGCTCGTGGGCGTCGAGGGCGAGCCAGCCGTCCCAGGTGGTGTACCGCACGCCGCGGTCGGTGAGGAACTCGGTGATGGCGTCCTCATCCGGTCGTTCGGCGCCGGCGAGGAGTGGGTGGTCCTCCAGCAGCTTCTCGATGGTCTCCCCAGCGTCGCCCTTGGTGTGGCCGATGAGGCCGACCGGGCCGCGCTTGATCCATCCGGTGGCGTACAGGCCGGGCACCGGCTCGCCCTCTTCGAGCACGCGGCCGCCGTCGTTCGGGACGACCCCGGCGCGCTCGTCGAATGGCACGTCGCGCACGGGTGTCCCCCGGTAGCCGATCGCGCGATAGACCGCCTGCACGTCGTAGTCGACGAACTCGCCGGTGCCGCGGATGCCGCCCTGGCCGTCCGGCTCGGTGCGCTCGAAGCGGATGCCCGCGACGGCCTCGCCCTGTGCGCCGTCGGCCAGGATCTCGACCGGACGATGCCAGAAGTGCAGGTGCAGCCGACGCGGCGCGCCGGTCTGCTCGCGGTCGCGCCACGACTGCAGGATGCGGGCCATGACCTTGGCCTGGTTGCCCGCCGCGCGCCGCTCCCCCGTCGAGACCTCGTCGCTCACGCGATCGAAGTCCTCGTCGTAGAGCACGATATCGACGCCGGGGACCTCGCCGAGCTCGCGGAGCTCGATCGGGGTGAACTTGATGTCCTCCGGTCCGCGGCGGCCGAAGACGTGCACATCCTCCACCGGGGAGGCTGCGAGGCCCGCGTGGACGTTGTCCGGGATGTCGGTCGTCAGCAGGTCGGCGGGGTGCTTCGCGAGAACGCGCGCGACATCCAGGGCCACGTTGCCGTTGCCGAGCACGGCGAGCTGCGTCGCCTCCAACGGCCAGTGGCGGGGGACATCGGGGTGGCCGTCGTACCAGGACACGAAGTCGGCGGCGCCGAAGCTGCCGCGCAGGTCGAGCCCGGGGAGGTCGACCACGGCGTCGCGCTGCGCACCGGTGGAGAGGATGACCGCGTGATAGAGGGACTGCAGCTCGTCGATGGTGACGTCGGCGCCGACCTCCACGTTCCCGATCAGCCGGATCGCGCCGTCGGCGAGCATGTCGTGCAGGGAGGTGACGATTCCTTTGATGCGGGGGTGATCGGGGGCGACGCCGTAGCGGATGAGGCCGTACGGCGCAGGCAGCGACTCGAACAGGTCGATGCGGACGTCGATGCCGGCCTCGGCGGCGCGGGTGCGCAGGATGTTGCCGGCGTAGATTCCGGCGGGTCCGGCGCCGACGACGGCCACGCGGAACGGTCGGGTCATTGGGAGGCCTCTCTGTGGTGGGCAGTGCGGGAGGATGCGGTGCTGTGGGGGGCGGCGCCGTGGGATGCAGGCGTCGGAAGGAGGTCGGGGTCGGCGAGGCGCACGACGTCGCCGACGACGATGACGGCCGGGGACCGCACACCGCGCACAGCGGCGTCGGCGGCGATGCTGCCGAGGGTTCCGATGGTGACCCGCTGGCCATCGCCGTAGCCGTCCTCCACGATGGCGACGGGGCAGTCGGCGCCCCGACGGCCGGCGGCGAGCGTCGCGGCGGTGGCGGCGAGCCCGGAGACACCCATCAGCAGGATCACCGTGTGCTCCGGTCCGCCGGGCACCTGGTCGATGTCCGTGTGGGCCGAGAGCACGGTGAACCCGGCCGCGACTCCGCGGTGCGTGACAGGGATGCCGGCGATCGACGGGACAGCGATGGCGCTGGTCACACCGGGTACGACCTCCACCGGGATGCCGGCCGCACGGCAGAACTCGGCCTCCTCGCCGCCACGCCCGAACACGAACGGGTCGCCGCCTTTGAGCCGGACGACGCGCTTGCCGGCGCGGGCGTGCTCGACCAGCAGCTCGTTGATGCGCGTCTGCGGAACCGGGTGGTGGTGCGGCTGCTTGCCGACGTCGATGACCTCGACGCCCGGCGCGAGGTCGTCGAGCAGAGCGCGCGGACCGAGCCGGTCGGCGATGACGACGTCGGCAGCACTGAGCAGCTGGCGGCCGCGCACGGTGATCAGGTCGGGATGGCCAGGGCCGCCGCCGACGAGCGCGACCGATCCCACAGCCTCCGAGCCCGCGAACGAGCCCGCTGTCACGTCGTTCATCGGGTCGCCCCCGTGAGCCCGCGGCGACGCAGCAACGAGCGCTCGACCGGTGCGAACACGCACAGCTCCACGACGATCCCCACGACGAGGATGGTCAGGATCGTCGCGAGCACCGTCGGCAGATCGGCCAGTTCCCTGCTCTGCTCGAGCATCGTACCGAGCCCGAAGCCGAGCGAGTTGGCGATGATCTCGGCGGCCATCAGGGACCGCCAGGCGAAGGCCCAGCCCTGGCGGAGCCCCGCGACATAGCCGGGCAGCGCGGCCGGGAAGAGGATGCGGAGCTGCAGCTGGCTGCGC
>DATMTQ010000059.1:0-16201 GCA_035564095.1 Microbacterium sp.
CGTCAGGCGACCGGTCCTTCTGCACGGGAGATGACCGGCAGTGCAGACGTGTCGGCCGACGCACCGCGCGCGTAGGGCAGCTTCGCGCCGAGCACCATCGCGGTGACGTCGTGCGCGATCTGCCGCGGGGTCAGTCCCACCCGCTCCAGGATGTCGCCGCGGGATCCGTGCGGCAGGAATTCGTCGGGCAGCCCCATCTCGGTGACCGCGGTGTCGATGTCGGCCGCGCGCAGGTCCTGCCGGATGCGCGTGCCGATGCCGCCCACACGCACGCCGTCTTCGATGCTGACGACGAGGCGATGGTCGCGTGACAGCTCGATGACGCTGCGCGCCACCGGCACCACCCAGCGCGGGTCGAGGACGGTCGCCCCGATGCCCTGCGCGGCCAGCAGCTCTGCGACGGCGAGTCCCGTGGCGGCCATCGGACCGACCGTGACCAGCAGCACGTCCTTCGAGACGGCCTCGCGCAGCACGTCCACGCCGTCGTCGGTGCGCCGCACCGCCTCGATCTCCTGACCGACCGCCCCCTTCGGGAACCGCAGCACGGTGGGGCCGTCCTCGACGGCGACCGCCTCGGACAGCTCCTCCACGATGCGCGCGGCATCGCGCGGGGCCGCGATGCGGATGCCGGGCACCACCTGCAGGATCGCGAGGTCCCAGACGCCGTGGTGGCTGGGACCGTCCGGACCGGTGACGCCTGCACGGTCGAGCACGAACGTGACCCCGGCCTTGTGCAGGGCCACATCCATCAGCACCTGGTCGAAGGCGCGGTTCACGAACGTCGCGTACATGGCCACGACCGGATGCAGGCCGCCGTACGCGAGTCCCGCCGCCGCCGTGACGCCGTGCTGTTCCGCGATGCCGACGTCGAACACGCGGTCGGGGAAGCGCTCCCCCATCCGGTGCAGGCCGGTGGGGCGCAGCATGGCCGCGGTGATGCCCACCAGACGCGGGTTGCGCTCGGCGAGCTCGACCAGGCTGTCGGCGAAGACGCCCGTCCACGACTTCGCACCGCTCTCCTCGAGGGACTCCCCGGTCTCGGGGTCGATCTGGCCGACCGCGTGGAACTGGTCGGCGGCATCCCGACGCGCGGGCTCGAAGCCCCGCCCCTTCTCGGTGATGGCGTGCACGATGACCGGCGCGCCGTAGTGCTTCGCCTGCTTCAGCGCCGCCTCCACGGCCTGCTCATCGTGCCCGTCGACCGGGCCGACGTACTTGATGTCGAGATTGGAGTAGAGGGACTCGTTGCCGGTGAACCGTGCCAGGAAGCCGTGCAGACCGCCGCGCACGCCCCGGTAGAACGCGCGTCCCGGTCTGCCGAGCTTGTTGAACGCCCGGGCGCTGGACATGTGCAGATGGCGGTACGACTGCTTGGTGCGCACGGAGTTGAGGAAACGGGCCATGCCGCCGATGGTCGGAGCGTACGACCGCCCGTTGTCGTTGACGACGATGATCAGCTTGCGGGTGTTGTCGTCGGAGATGTTGTTGAGCGCCTCCCACGTCATGCCGCCGGTGAGCGCGCCGTCGCCGACCACGGCGACGACATAGCGGTCGTTCTGACCGGTCATCTCGAACGCCTTCGAGATGCCGTCCGCCCACGACAGCGAACTCGAGGCGTGCGAGGACTCGACGATGTCGTGCGGGGACTCGGAACGCTGCGGATAGCCGGCGAGGCCGTCCGTCTGGCGCAGGGTGGAGAAGTCCTGGCGACCGGTCAGCAGCTTGTGCACATACGACTGATGCCCGGTGTCGAACACCACGGCGTCCTGCGGCGAGTGGAAGACGCGGTGGATCGCGAGGGTCAGTTCGACGACGCCGAGGTTGGGTCCCAGGTGCCCGCCGGTGCGCGCCACGTTCTCGATGAGGAAGGCGCGGATCTCCCTGGCGACCTGCTCGACCTGCCGGGGATTGAGAGCATCGAGATCCCGCGGACCCCGGATCTTCTCGAGCAGGCTCATCCCCCGAGTCTACGCGAGGAGGCCGGGCCCCAAGGGATGCCCGGCCTCCTCGTGGCGACCGCTCAGACGAGCGAGCGCAGCACGTACTGCAGGATGCCGCCGTTGCGGTAATAGTCCGCCTCACCGGGTGTGTCGATGCGCACCACGGCGTCGAACTCCACCGCGGCGCCGCCGTCCTGCGGGGTCGCCGTGACGTGCACGGTCGCCGGCGTGCGGCCCTCGTTGAGCGCGGTGATGCCCGAGATGGCGAAGGTCTCCGTGCCGGTCAGGCCAAGCGAATCGGCCGACTCACCGGCCGGGAACTGCAGCGGGATGACGCCCATGCCGATGAGGTTCGAGCGGTGGATGCGCTCGTAGCTCTCCGCGATGACGGCCTGCACGCCGAGCAGGCGCGTGCCCTTGGCGGCCCAGTCGCGCGACGATCCCGAGCCGTACTCCTTGCCGGCGAGGATCACCAGCGGCGTGCCTTCGGCCTGGTAGTTCACCGACGCGTCGTAGATGAACGACTGCGGGCCGCCCTCCTGCGTGAAGTCGCGGGTGTAGCCGCCCTCGACGCCGTCCAGCAGCTGATTGCGCAGGCGGATGTTCGCGAACGTGCCGCGGATCATCACCTCGTGGTTGCCGCGGCGCGAACCGTAGGAGTTGAAGTCCTTGCGGTCGACGCCGTGCTCGGTGAGGTACTGACCGGCGGGGCTCTCCGCCTTGATCGAACCCGCGGGCGAGATGTGGTCGGTGGTGACCGAGTCGCCGAGCTTGGCGAGCACCCGCGCGCCCTCGATGTCGCCGACCGGCTCCGGCTGCCGCGTCATGCCCTCGAAGTACGGGGGCTTGCGCACGTAGGTGGAGGAATCCGCCCACTCGAACGTGGCGCCGGTCGGCGTCGGCAGCGACTTCCAGCGGTCGTCACCGGCGAACACGCTCGCGTACTCGCGGTCGAACATGCCGGTGTCGATCGACGAGTCGATCGTCGACTGCACCTCGTCGGCATCCGGCCAGATGTCCTTGAGGAACACGTCGTTGCCGTCGCTGTCGGTGCCCAGCGCGTCGGCCTCGAAATCGAAGTTCATCGAGCCGGCGAGGGCGTAGGCGATCACCAGGGGCGGCGACGCCAGGTAGTTCATCTTCACGTCCGGGTTGATCCGGCCTTCGAAGTTTCGGTTGCCGGAGAGCACCGCGGTCACAGCCAGGTCGTTCTCGTTGACGGCGGCCGAGACCTCTTCGATGAGCGGACCCGAGTTCCCGATGCAGGTGGTGCAGCCGTAGCCGACGGTGT
This sequence comes from Microbacterium sp., assembly GCA_035564095.1. Lineage (GTDB taxonomy): Bacteria > Actinomycetota > Actinomycetes > Actinomycetales > Microbacteriaceae > Microbacterium. The sequence goes on from DATMTQ010000059.1 coordinate 3,232, forward strand.
AGAAGCCGAGAGCTTCGAGGTCCCCGGTCAGGCCGGCCTTCTCGTAGTACTCGGTGACGACCTTGGAGCCCGGCGCCATCGTGGTCTTCACCCACGGCTTCGCCTTCAGACCCTTGCGGGCCGCGTTCCGGGCGAGCAGGCCCGCCGCGAGCATGACCGACGGGTTCGACGTGTTCGTGCACGACGTGATCGCGGCGATGGTCACGGCACCGTGGTCGAGCGTGTACTCCGTGCCGTCCGCCTGCACGACGTGGGCGGGCTTGGACGCGGATGCCGGCGCGTGACTGCGGTGGTGGTGCACATGCATGCTGTGGGCGTCTTCCGGCGAGTTCGACGGCGGGTCGGATGCCGGGAAGGACTCCGCGACCTCGAGGTCGACGAGGTCGTGGTCGATGTCGGCGTAGTTGAGCAGGTCCTTCTCGAACTGAGCCTTCGCGTCGCTGAGGACGATGCGGTCCTGCGGGCGCTTCGGGCCGGCGATCGAGGGCACCACGGTGCCGAGGTCCAGCTCGAGGTACTCGCTGAACACCGGCTCGACCGACGGGTCGTGCCACAGGCTCTGCGCCTTGCTGTACGCCTCGACCAGGGCGACCTGATCGTCGCTGCGGCCGGTGAGGCGCAGGTAGTCGAGGGTCACGTCGTCGATCGGGAAGATCGCGGCGGTCGACCCGAACTCCGGGCTCATGTTGCCGATGGTGGCGCGGTTGGCCAGCGGCACGGATGCCACGCCCTCCCCGTAGAACTCGACGAACTTGCCCACCACGCCGTGCTTGCGCAGCATGTCGGTGATCGTGAGCACGACGTCGGTCGCGGTGACGCCGGTGGGGATGGTGCCGGTCAGCTTGAAGCCGACGACGCGCGGGATCAGCATGGAGACGGGCTGGCCGAGCATGGCCGCCTCGGCCTCGATGCCGCCGACGCCCCAGCCGAGCACGCCGAGTCCGTTGACCATCGTGGTGTGCGAGTCGGTGCCGACACAGGTGTCGGGGTAGGCGCGCAGCGCGCCGTCGACCTCGCGGGTGTAGGTGACGCGGGCCAGGTACTCGATGTTGACCTGGTGCACGATGCCGGTGCCGGGCGGGACGACCTTGAAGTCGTCGAACGCGGTCTGGCCCCAGCGCAGGAACTGGTAGCGCTCCCCGTTGCGCTGGTATTCGATCTCGACGTTGCGCTCGAACGCGTCGGCGCGTCCGAAGAGGTCGGCGATGACCGAGTGGTCGATGACGAGTTCGGCGGGCGAGAGCGGGTTGATCTTGGTCGGGTCGCCGCCGAGGTCGGCGACCGCCTCGCGCATCGTGGCGAGGTCGACGATGCAGGGCACGCCGGTGAAGTCCTGCATGATCACGCGGGCCGGCGTGAACTGGATCTCGGTGTCCGGCTCGGCCGCGGCATCCCACGAGCCCAGCGCCTCGATCTGCTGCTTGGTGACGTTGGCGCCGTCCTCCGTGCGCAGCAGGTTCTCCAGCAGCACCTTGAGGCTGAACGGCAGCTTGTCGTAGCCCGGCACGGCATCGGTGCGGAAGATCTCGTAGTCGGTGCTGCCGACCGTCAGGGTGCTCTTCGCACCGAAGCTGTCAACCGTGGACACGATTCGTCTCCTTCGTCGGCGGCGGATGCGGGAGGTCCCCGCACGTCCCATCTTTGCGCGCTGCGCCGGGCTCCACCAGTAAGGAGTGCCTCACGCAGCAGTCGTCAATTTATCTTGACGTCAAGATAAATGTAGCACTCCGCGCCAGGCGGGACGAGCCTGCTCAGCTGCCTTTCGTGCCATGGGCGGCGCGCGGGTACAGGGCGCGCACGGCCAGCCACGTCACGGCCACCAGGGGCGCGTACAGCGGCAGGCCCATGAGCAGCTTCACGGTGCCGAGCGCCGTCACGGCACCCGCGCCGGCGAGGTACAGCGGCACCTCCACGATGAGCCGGGCCGCGAACAGCCCGATCCACAGCAGCGTCAGCCAGAGGTAGGTGCGACGCCGGCGCGGGTCGGCCCGCCACCCGGACGGATCGTCCATCATCCAGCCTGCGGCCAGTCCGATCAGCGGCCATCGCACGAGCACGGAGATCAGCAGCACGGCACCGAAGGTCGCATCGATGAAGAAGCCGTAGAGGAAGTTGTCCTGGGCGCGACCGGTCCACAGCGCGATCCCGGCGGCGACGGCCGTGGCGATCAGGCCGCTGAGCGCCGCCGCGACCGGCTGACAGGACAGCAGACGGACGGCCGTGAAGACCACGGCGATGCCGACCGAGATCACGAGCGCCGGCAGCAACTGCCGGGTGACGGTGTACGTCACCACGAAGGCGAGGCCGGGCAGCACGGACTCCAGCACGCCGCGCCATCCGCCCATGGCATGCCACACGACGTGACCCGTGCTGTGCGCCTGCGCGGGATCGAGTCCCGCCCGGCGCGCGGCACCGCCGAGTGCCGCGCCGAACACGTCGGACGCCGACGGGACCCGGTCCGCGTCGCCGGCGCCGGGTGCTTCCCGTTCCGGGTCGGAGCTCACGCCGTTCCCGGCGTCGTCGGCATCTTCAGCGGGATGAGGTCGCGCGGGGGCATCGGGTTGCCGCCGCGCACGACCACGAGAGACCGGAAGAGGTCCTCGACGCTCTCCGCCGCCTGCACGTCGCCGGTGGCCGCTCCCCCGATGACACCGCGCAGGAACCAGCGCGGGCCGTCGATGCCGACGAATCGCGCCAGGCGCTTGCCGGTCGTGCCGTCGGGGTTCGCGACGGGGACCTCGGCGAGCAGCTCCGGTCCGAGCGGGCCCTCGCGCTCCTCGACCCGGCCACCCTGCTGGCGAACCTGCGCCCGGATCTGCTCGCGGGTCTCGTCCCACAGGCCCGCCGTCCGCGGCGCGGCGAACGGCTGCACCTGCAGGGTCGAGTCGGCGTAGTCGAGGCCGACCGCGACGATGCGGTTGGTCTGCTCCTCGATCTCGAGGCGCAGGTTCAAGCCTTCGCGGGGCAGCACCTTGATGCCGCCGAGGTCGATGTACGGGCGGACCGGATTCGCTTCGCTCTCGTCGAACGGTCCTGCCGTCTCCCGGTCTCGGGGCGCGGCCTTGCGCGCCGGCGGTTCGGGCCGGGCGTCGTCGGCGCTGATGCTGTCGCTCACGACATGCTCCTTGATAGAGGGGTCGATTCGGTGCGGACACCGGTGGATCCGAAGCCGCCGGCGCCGCGGACGCTGTCGGTGAGCTCGTCGACGGGCAGGAAGACGGCGCGGGCGACGGGCGCGACGATCAGCTGGGCGATGCGGTCGCCCACAGCGATGTCGAACGCGCTGTCGCGGTCGGTGTTCAGCAGCGCGACCTTGATCTCGCCGCGATATCCCGCATCCACCGTCCCGGGGGAATTCACGATCGTGATCCCGTGCCGGGCCGCGAGGCCGCTGCGCGGCACCACGAAGGCCGCGAATCCCTCCGGCAGCGCGATGCGCACGCCCGTTCCGACGAGTGCGCGCTCTCCGGGCTCCAGCCGCACCGACTCCGCGGAGACGAGGTCGGCGCCCGCGTCACCCGGGTGCGCATAGGCCGGAAGCACGGGGGCGATAATGGGGACGTCCACGGTTTCGGTCACTCAACGAGGGTAATGCAGATGGCTACGAGCGGCGCGCGCGGCGGCGGCGACTATCGCGAACGGCTGACCCCCTCGCTGTGGGCGATCGTGTCGGCGGCCGTCGTGGCGCCGATGGCCGCGCTCGTGTTCGTCCCGCTCGATCAGACGTTCGCCCTCGCGATCGGAGTGCTGGTGGCGGTGCTCGTCGTCGTGCTGATGATCGCCGGAGCGCCGGTGATCGCCGTACGCGGCGGCATCCTGCATGCCGGGCGCGCCCACATCGACGTGCATCTGCTCGGCAGGCCCACGACGTACGAGGCGCAGCAGGCCCGCCAGGCGCGGGGTCCCGGACTCGATCCCCGGGACTGGCACGTCATCCGCGGCGGGATCGACGGCGTCGTCCGGGTGACCGTCGAGGACCCCGACGACCCGACGCCGAGCTGGGTGCTCTCGACACGAACGCCGGATCGCCTCGCGGCGGCGATCCGGCGTTCGCAGACGGGCTCTTAGGCCGCGCAGTCCTTGCAGATCGGTCCTGCTGCGTCCTCGTGGTCCAGCTGCGAACGGTGCTTCACGAGGAAGCAGCTGACGCAAGTGAACTCGTCCTCCTGCGCGGGCAGCACGACGACGTCGAGCTCCAGGTCGGACAGATCGGCGCCCGGCAGTTCGAAGCCCGAGGGGTTGTCCGCATCCTCGACGTCGATCGACCCGGACGTCTTGTCGGGTACGCGCTCCTTGAGCGCCTCGATCGACTCGCTCTCGTCTTCGTTCTTGCGGGGTGCGTCGTAATCGGTGGCCATTCCTGAACGTTCCTACTTCCGAGGGTCGTGTGTCTGTGGGCCCGTATGGGCGGCGACAGTTTGCACGAATCGGAACGATTTCGCAACTGCGGCGGCGCGGTCGACCGCTCCGCGGACGTGCATGGACGAAACCGGCGGCGCGCCCACGGTATTCCCGGCCTGCCGAACCGCGCGTGCGACCATGGACGCAGCAGATCGGAGGCGCAGTTCGCATGGAACAGCTGAGAGTCATCGGGACCGAGGGTGAGACCCTCGTGCTCGCGACCGAATCCGGGGAGCGATTCACCCTGCCCGTCGACGACGTGCTTCGCGCCCAGCTGCGTCAAGCGCGTCGCGAGCGCGATGAAGACCACGATCGCGGGCCGCGCACGAGCCCGCGCGAGATCCAGGCGCAGATCCGTGCGGGACTCGGTGCACGCGAGGTCGCCGAACTGTTCGGAATCTCGATCGACGTCGTGTCCCGGTACGAGGGCCCCGTGCTCGCCGAGCGCGAGCACATCGTCGGCCAGGCGCTCGCCGTGCCCGTGCTCGTCGCCGACGACTTCGAACACGACACCTCTCCGACGTTCGGCACCGCCGTGCGCGCGAAGCTCGCCGAAGCCCACGCCTCCGGTGAGCGGTGGACGAGCTGGAAGGAAGAGGGCGGCTGGATCGTCAAGCTCGAGTTCGCCGTGGGCGAGGTCGAGCACGATGCGCGCTGGTCGTTCGATCCGCGGCGCACCACCCTGACGCCGGCGAACGCGGCGGCCACCCAGCTGTCCCGTCAGGGCGCGCTGCCGGAAGGCCTCATCCCGCGCCTGCGCGCGCTCGAGGTGCCGCTTCCGCCCGCCGCCGACGTCTCGGCGATGCCGGAGCCGGGCCCGCGCCGTCTCACCGACGCGGACATCGCCGCGGCATCCGTGCAGGAGGCCGCGGTCCGCTCCGCCCCGTCCGATTCCACGACCTCCGGCGACACGGCGGACCTGCTCGAAGCGCTGCGCCGCCGGCGCGGACAGCGGGAGCCCCTGCCGCTGCCCGAGGACGACGACGGCGACACCACGCCGACCCTGCCGGTGGCGCCCGTCTCGATCTTCGACGCCTTCGGATCCGCCGACGCCGAACCGGCGTCCGGTCCCGCCGACGACGAACTCGACATCCTCACGGACGAGCCCGCCGCCCGCACCGGTTCGACACCGGGCGACAGCCGGCGCAAGGGACGCACGTCGATGCCGTCGTGGGACGAGATCGTCTTCGGCGCACGCAGCGAGGACTCCTGATCACGACCCGGCGAGCGCGCCGAGCCTGATGAGGGGTACCGCGCGCTCCTCATCGGTGAGCGAGCCGTGCTGCCCGATCATCCGCTGCGGAGCCTTGTCGGCGAGCCGGTCGTCGTAATAGGCGATGCCCGCCCGTGCGGCGACGATCACGTCGCCGATGCGCGGGCGCACCGCATCGGTCACCCGGCCGAACAGGCCCGCCGAGATCGCCTCGTCGCGGGACACGACCCAGGAACGGGATGCCTCCGCCTGCCGCCAGCGCGCAAGCACGGCTTCACCGGCGGCATCCTCGACGTACAGATGCAGCATGCGCGGTTCTCCGGCGATCTGCCGCACGCCGTCCACGAGCGCGTCGCCGTCCTGCAGCAGCACCTGGCGGTGGCGGGGCACGTCGACCATGCCGTGGTCGGCCGTGATCACAGCGCCCACGCCGGGGGCGAGCGCCGCTGCGAACGAGCGGACGACGCCGTCCAGCGTCTCCAGCTGGGCGGCCCACTGATCGGACTGCCACCCGTGTCGATGACCGATGGTGTCCAGCTCGGGCGCATAGAGGTAGACGAGCGCGCCGGGATGCTGCGCGGCCAGGGCCGCCGCGGTCAGCGCGCGCTCGCGCAGGTCGTCCGCGCCGATGAAGTCCGCGCCGCGCACGGTGGCGACGCTGAACCCCGTGCCGCGGTACCGGCTGCGTGACACGACGAACGCCGGTCGTCCGATCGCCTGCCAGCGCTGCAGCAGCGGCTCGGAGCGCTGCCATGTCAGCGGATCGAGTCCGTCGTCCTGCCAGCCTGTGAGCTGATTGGACACGACGTCGGTGCCGGGAAGGCGTACCCGGTAGCCGACGATGCCGTGCTCCCCCGGGTCGGCGCCGGTCAGCAGGCTCGTCAGGGCCGCCGCGGTGGTCGACGGGAAGACCGTGCGTGCGACGGCGCGGCGCCCGCCCGCCGCGGTCAGCGTGCGCGCATAAGCCGCCCGCTGCGACAGGTTGCGGGCGCCGAGACCGTCGACCACGAACACGACGGCGCTGCGGACCGCGGGGAACCAGGAGGACCGACCGTCCAATGCCGCCTGCAGGTGCACGACGACGTCGGTGAGGCTCCGGGCGTCGGCGGGCTCCCCCGGTAGGCTGAGGCTCATCCGGCCAAGTCTCGCACAGTCGTGACGACCGCCTCCTCGCCGAACTCGAAGATCGCCCCACCTGTATGCCAGCTCAGACTCCCCCGCCCGCACCCGGCCGCGAACGCATCGAAGACGTCGATGTCTCCGCCGAGATGCAGGGCTCCTACCTCGAGTACGCGTACTCGGTGATCTACTCCCGCGCGCTGCCGGACGCCCGCGACGGGCTCAAGCCGGTGCAGCGGCGAATCCTGTACCAGATGGCCGACATGGGACTGCGGCCGGACCGCGGGCACGTCAAGAGCGCGCGCGTCGTCGGCGAAGTCATGGGCAAGCTCCACCCGCACGGCGATTCGGCGATCTACGACGCCCTGGTGCGCCTCGCACAGCCGTTCACCCTGCGGGTGCCCCTCGTGGACGGGCACGGCAACTTCGGCTCGCTCGACGACGGCCCCGCCGCATCCCGCTACACCGAGGCCCGGCTCGCACCGCCGGCACTTGCGCTGACCGAGAGCCTCGACGAGGACGTCGTCGACTTCATCCCCAACTACGACGGGCAGTTCCAGCAGCCGGAGGTGCTGCCGGCCGCCTACCCGAACCTGCTCGTCAACGGCGCGTCCGGCATCGCCGTCGGCATGGCCACGAACATGGCCCCGCACAACCTCGTCGAGGTCGTCGGCGCCGCCATCCATCTGCTGCAGAACCCGCAGGCGACCGTCGAGGAGCTGATGGCGTTCGTGCCCGGCCCCGACCTGCCGTCCGGCGGGATCATCACGAGCCTCGACGGCGTCAAGGACGCCTACGCGAACGGCCGCGGCTCGTTCCGCACCCGCGCGAAGGCGTCCATCGAGGCGCTCGGCCCCCGTCGCACGGGCATCGTGATCACCGAGCTGCCGTATCTCGTCGGTCCCGAGCGCGTGATCGAGAAGATCAAGGATGCCGTCACCTCCAAGAAGCTGACCGGCATCGCCGACGTCGCCGACCTCACCGACCGCAAGAACGGCTTGCGCCTGGTCGTGCAGATCAAGACCGGGTTCGACCCTGCGGCCGTGCTGGAGCACCTGTACCGGCTGACGCCTCTCGAGGACTCGTTCAGCATCAACAACGTCGCTCTCGTCGGCGGACAGCCGCAGACACTGGGGCTGCGCGAACTGCTGCGTGTCTACCTCGACCACCGCATCGGCGTCGTGACCCGCCGCAGCGAGTACCGCCTCGCGCGCAAGCGCGAGCGTCTGCACCTGGTGGAGGGTCTGCTCATCGCGATCCTCGACATCGACGAGGTCATCCAGGTCATCCGCAGCTCGGACGACAGCGAGCAGGCCCGCTCCCGCCTGCAGGACGTCTTCGACCTGTCCGAGGTGCAGGCGGAGTACATCCTCGAGCTGCGCCTGCGGCGCCTCACGAAGTTCTCGCGCATCGAGTTGGAGGCAGAGCGCGACGAGCTGAAGGCCCAGATCGAGGAGCTCGTGAAGCTGCTCGGCAGCGAAGAGCTGCTGCACGCCCAGGTGGCCCGCGAACTGGATGCCGCGGCCGAGACGTTCGGCACCCCCCGGCGCACGCTGCTGCTGGACGGCGGGCCCAGCCAGCCCCGGTCCCGGGCCGCGGCACCGGCCGACCTGCAGATCGCGGACACCCCGTGCCGCGTGTTCCTGTCGGCGACGGGCCGCATGGCGCGCACGGACCTCGGCGCCGACGCCGCGATCGTGCCGCCCGCGCGCCGCTCGAAGCACGACGCCGTGCGCAGCAGCGTGGACACCACGACGCGCGGCGACGTGGTCGCCGTCACGACCCTGGGGCGCCTGCTGCGGTTCTCCCCCGTGGATCTGCCTGCGGTGCCCGGGAACTCCGTGCAGCTCGCCGCCGGCACGCGCGTGGACCAGTACCTCGGCCTGTCGAAGGACGAGCACGTGGTCGCCCTCGTCCCGTTCGCGGAGCAGCCGGTGATCGCGCTCGGCACCGCGCAGGGCGTGGTCAAGCGCGTCGCGACGTCGGAGCTCTCGAACAAGACCGATGCCGAGGCGATCGCGCTCAAGCCCGGCGACCGGGTGGTCGGCGCCGCGGTCGCCCCCGACGAGGCCGAGCTCGTGTTCGTCACCAGCGACGCCCAGCTGCTGCGCTTCGAGGCGGCATCCGTCCGGCCGCAGGGCCGCGCCGCCGGCGGCATGGCCGGTGTCCGGATCGCGCCGGGCGAGCGGGTGGTGTTCTTCGGCGTGATTCCGGACGCGCAGGATGCCGTCGTGGTGACGATCGCGGGTTCCACGCAGGCGCTCGCGGGCACGGACGCCGGCACCGCGAAGGTGTCGGACTTCGCCGAGTTCCCCGCCAAGGGCCGGGCGACGAGCGGCGTGCGGGCGCAGCGCTTCCTGAAGAGCGAGGACACCCTGACGCTCGCGTGGGTCGGCACCGAGCCGCGCGCGGTCGGTCCCGACGGGTCGGTCCGTCAGCTGCCGGACGGCGGCGCGAAGCGCGACGCATCCGGAACGTCGCTGGACGCCGTCATCGGCGCGGTGGGCACCGTCGTCGGCTGATCCGCGCAGGCGCGATCACGTCAGCGCGAGCAGCGCGTCGGTCCCGCCGGGCACTGCGAGGGTCACGAGCTTCGTGTCGAACGTCACAAGCAGGGCGTCGGATGCCACCGCCAGCGCGAGCAGATAGGAATCCGTGACCTGCGCGCTGGAGAGCAGCCGCTCCCGGCGCACGTCGCCCGTCAGCAGGCTCACCGAGTCCGCGAGGAACTCGTGCTCCGGGTGGGCGACGAGGCTCGTGAGGCTCATCACGACGGCGGGCATCGACTGGGGGTTGGGGTACTTCGGGTGCGCCAGGATCCGCAGGGCACCGTTCTGCACCACCGGCGAGGTGCACCACGTCGTGCCGGATCGCGAGGCGAACCAGCGGTGCGCCCGCTCATGGTGGACGTGCAGCGGGTCGACCAGGGCGATCACGACGTTGACGTCGAGGAGGAAGCGGGTCATGGGAGGTCGTCCCTCAGCCGGTTGACGTCGTCCAGCGTCGCCGAGCCCGCACCGACCGCCCGCGGCAGCAGCACGATCCCATTGCGGCGTCCCCCCTCGCGCGCGCGTTCGGTGAGGGTCGCCCGCGCGAGTTGCGACAGCGCCTCACCCAGCGTCAGCCCGCGTGCATCGGCGTACTGGCGTGCGGCGGCGAGCACGTCGTCGTCGATGTTCACCGTGGTGCGCATGCATCGATCATCACGCATCACGCATCACGGGTCAACGGTCAGGCGTCGATGCGCTCCCGGCCCAGCCGATCCGACGACGTCACGATGAACTCGCGCCGCGGGGCGACGTCGTTGCCCATGAGCATCTCGAAGACGGAGGTCGCAGCCTCGGCGTCCTCCACGCGCACCCGGCGCAGGGTGCGGCCGGCCCGGTCCATCGTCGTGGTGGCGAGCTGCTCGGCATCCATCTCGCCGAGACCCTTGTAGCGCTGGATGGGCTCCTGCCAGCGCTTTCCCGACTTGGTGAGCTTCGCGAGCAGTCCGTGCAGTTCCTGCTCGCTGTAGGTGTACACGGTCTCCGCGGCACGGCCGCCGCGCCCGTTCACGATGACCCGGTGCAGCGGGGGCACCGCGGCGAAGACGCGACCGTCCTGGATGAGCGGACGCATGTACCGGAAGAAGAGCGTGAGCAGCAGCGTGCGGATGTGCGCGCCGTCGACGTCGGCGTCGCTCATCAGGATGATCTTGCCGTAGCGGGCTGCGTCGAGGTCGAACGTGCGGCCGGAGCCGGCGCCGACCACCTGGATGATCGACGCGCACTCGGCGTTTCCCAGCATGTCGCTGACCGACGCCTTCTGCACGTTGAGGATCTTGCCGCGGATCGGCAGCAGCGCCTGATGCTCGCTGTCGCGCGCGAGCTTCGCCGTGCCGAGGGCCGAGTCCCCCTCGACGATGAACAGCTCCGAGTCGGCGACGTCGTTCGACCGGCAGTCGACGAGCTTGGCCGGGAGCGACGACGACTCCAGCGCGTTCTTGCGGCGCTGAGTCTCCTTGTGGGCGCGGGCGGAGATGCGCGCCTTCATCTCGGCGACGACCTTGTCCAGCAGCAGCGCGGACTGCAGCTTGTCGTCGCGGCGGGCAGAGGTCAGCCGCTCGGTGATCCCGCGCGAGACGACGTTCGACACGATCTGGCGGACGGCCGGCGTGCCGAGCACCTCTTTCGTCTGCCCCTCGAACTGAGGCTCCGGCAGACGCACGGTCAGCACGACGGTGAGGCCCGCCATGATGTCGTCCTTCTCGAGCTTGTCGTTGCCGACCTTGAGCCGGCGGGCGTTCGCGTCGACCTGGGCGCGGACCGACTTCAGCAGACCCTGCTCGAATCCCTGCTGGTGCGTGCCGCCCTTCGGGGTCGCGATGATGTTCGCGAACGAGCGCACGGTCGTTTCGTAGCCGGTGCCCCAGCGCAGGGCGACGTCGACCTCGCACTGCCGTTCGACCTCGGTGGGGACCATCGCGCCGGATGCCTGCAGCACCGGGACGGTCTCGGTGAAGCCGCCGGTGCCCTGCAGCCGCCACACCTCCGTGACGGCGCTGTCCGGCGCGAGGAACTCGGCGAACTCCGAGATACCGCCGTCGTACTTGAAGGAGGTCTCCGCGGGCGCTGCGGCATCCCGCTCGTCCCGGATGACGATCTCGAGGCCCGGAACGAGGAACGCGGTCTGGCGTGCCCGCTGGACGAGTTCGTCCAGCCCGAACGCGGCATCCTTCGTGAAGATCTGCCGGTCGGCCCAGTAACGGATGCGGGTCCCGGTGACGCCTCGCGCGACCTTGCCGACGGTGCGCAGCTCGCTCTGCGCGTCGAACGCGGTGAAGGCGGACTCCGGGGAGCCGTTCGCGAACACGCCCGGCTCACCGCGCCGGAACGACATCGCCCACGTCTTGCCGCCCCGGTCGACCTCGACGTCGAGCCGCTCGGACAGCGCGTTGACGACCGAGGCGCCGACGCCGTGCAGGCCGCCGGACGCGGCGTACGATCCGCCGCCGAACTTGCCGCCGGCATGCAGCTTGGTGAACACGACCTCGACGCCGGAGAGCCCGGTGCGCGGCTCGATGTCGACCGGGATGCCGCGCGCGCTGTCGCGCACCTCGACGCTGCCGTCGGCGTGCAGCACCACGTCGATGCGCGTGCCGAAGCCGCCCAGCGCCTCGTCGACCGAGTTGTCGATGATCTCCCAGAGGCAGTGCATGAGGCCGCGGCTGTCGGTCGAACCGATGTACATGCCGGGGCGCTTGCGCACGGCCTCGAGACCCTCAAGCACCTGGAGGTGGTGGGCGGAGTACTCGGCTGTCACAATCAACCAGACTATCCGGGCATCCGGTGCCGCCGCTGTGGACACGGCGGAGTCGACCACTCCGATGACGCCCCGCTACGCGGTGAGCGAACCGCGCGGCGATCCGGGCATTCTTCTCAGTCCTGCGTGGTTGTATGTCAGTGACGGACGACGTTGCGACCTGACCCGAGGAGGCACCGACATGACCACGCTCACGGCCCACAACGAGACCACCGGGGCCCCCTTCTACCGACTCACCGCTGCCGACCGCTGCGACTCGTGCGGGGCGCAGGCCTACATCGCCGCCGAGGTGAACGGCAGCGAGCTGCTCTTCTGCGCCCACCACGGGCGCAAGTACGAGGAGAAGCTCCGCGCGATCGCGACGAGCTGGCACGACGAGACGGCGCGTCTGAACGACGAGGCCTGATCCGGCTCAGCCGCTGACGTACCGGCGCGGCAGGGCCGGCGAGATGCGCAGTGCGATCTCCTCGCCGATCGTGTCGATCGCCTCGCCGAGATCGGTCGCGGTGCTCTCCCCGCGGTCGCCCGGCCCGTACACGGCGACCTCGTCGCCGACGGCGGCGCCCGGCCACGCCTCCACCTCGGACTCCGCCGCATCGATGCGCACGAGGCGCCGTGCGCCTTCCTGCGTGCCGACGCGCACGCGTCCCGCGAGGGATGAGGGGATGCCGTCGAGCATGCCGATCCCGATCCGCACGACGTCGCCCGTCACGGCGACCACCGGTGCGGTCAGCCGGGCGATCGGACGGATGCCGAGGTCGGCGGCTGCGGGTCCTCCGGCGGGGTGGATGCCGTACGCGAAGGCGCCCACGCGCACCATGTCGTAGCGGAACTCGGCGCGGGCGAAGGAGGCCGCGCTGGCGGCGAGGTGCCGCAGCCGCGGGTCGAGACCGGCGGCGCGCGCCTGCTCGACCGCGCGGTCGAACAGGGCGC
>DATMTQ010000060.1:0-6788 GCA_035564095.1 Microbacterium sp.
GGACGGTCTCGTGCCGTCGGCCCTCTCCGCGGGAGCGCAGGCGACGGCGGGCGGAGCGGACTTCACCGCCCAGGCGACCGCCGGCGTGTCCGACGGCCTCGCCGCGCTCGTCGCGACGTGCACCGACTCCGGCGCCGCGGCCGACTTCTGCACGCAGCTGTCGAACCTGTCGGATGCCGCGGCCGGCGCCGACCAGGCCGCGCAGCTGACCCAGACCGGCGCGCAGGGTGTGAGCGACGGCCTGACGCAGCTGGACTTGCAGGCCACCGCGACGATCGCCGGTCAACTCGACACCATCGCCGGCGGCGCCTCGCGGCTCGGTTCCGGGGCGACGCAGCTGTCCCATGGACTCGGCGGGCTCGCCGGCGGAATCGACCAGACGGCATCCGCCGCGGGCTCGCTGTCGACCGGCGCGACGACGCTCGCGACCGGCATCGGCACGTACGGCGACGGCACCCGGAAGGTCGCGGACGGCGTGCAGCAGCTCGCCACCGGCGCCTCCGGTCTCGCGAGCGGGCTGCACCGGGCATCCGACGCGATCCCGGTGATGAGCAGGTCCCAGTCGAGCGACGTCGCGAACGTGCTCGCGGACCCCGTCGCCGCGAAGGGCGTCTCGTCGGCGCTGTTCGGGGCATCCGCCATTCCGCTGCTGTCGACCATCGCGCTGTGGTTCGGTGCCCTGGCGTCGTTCGTCGTGCTGCAGGCGGTGACGCGGCGCGCGCTGGCGTCGCGCCGCTCGTCCGGCCTGCTCGCGCTGCGCTCCCTGCTGCCGGCCGCCGGACTCGGTGCCGCGCAGGGTCTGCTCGTCGCCGGCATCGCCGAGATCGCCGCGAAGTACGACGCCGCGACGTGGTGGCCGTTCGCAGCCCTGTGCGTCGTCGCCGGCGTCGCGTTCGCCGCGGTGAACCAGGCGCTCGTGGCGGTGTTCGGCGGCGCCGGCCGCTGGGTCTCGGCGCTCATCGGGGTGCTGACCCTCGCGACCGGGATCATCTCGACGGTTCCCGGGGTGCTGGCGTCCGTGGCATCCGTCATGCCCACCGCGCCCGTCTCCCGCGCATTGCTGGCCGTGCTCGACGGCGCGGGCGTCGGCGCCGACCTCGCCGGCATCCTGGTCTGGGCCGCGCTCGCGTTCGTCTGCACGTGGATCGCGGTGGCCCGCCGCCGCACCACGACGGCCAGGGCCCTGCGCTCCGCCGCGGCCCCCGCGTAACCCGCCCGGAGCCACGCCGCTCGCCCGGATCCGTCGCGAAGGGCCCCTCGGGCAGCCGTTCGTGACGGATCGGCGCCACCCTCTCGGGCCCGGGAAGGCCTCAGCCCGACGTGGTCAGGCCGCTGTAGACGTGCAGGCCCTTGAAGAACAGGTTCACGACCGTGAAGTTGAACATCACCGCGGCGAAGCCGATGATCGACAGCCACGCCGACCGGGTGCCGCGCCAGCCGCGGGTCGCGCGGGCGTGGATGTAGCCGGCGTAGACCACCCAGATGATGAACGTCCACACCTCTTTGGTGTCGAAGCCCCAGAAGCGGCCCCACGCGTAGTTGGCCCAGATGGAGCCGGCGATGAGGGTGAAGCTCCAGAAGATGAAGCCGATGATCGCGAACCGGTACGACAGCGACTCGAGGGTGTCCGAGCTCGGCAGGTTGCGCAGGAACCCCCAGCCCACCTTGACGGGCGCCTCGTCCGGGCCGGCGAGCTGCGCCTGCAGGATCCGGTGCTCGCGCCGCTGCTGCAGCAGCTGCATGACCGACAGCCCGAATGCGAGCGCGAAGATCGCGGTCGCGAGGGATGCCATGAACACGTGGATCACGAGCCACGGGGACTTCAGCGGATCCATCAGCGGCGTGATCGGGACGTAGAAGTTCATCACCGACAGGCCGAGCAGCAGCACCACGAGCCCGGTGATGAACGCTCCGAGGAAGCGCAGGTCGTACCGGAACAGCACGATGAGGAACACGCCGATCATCAGCATGGTGCCGGTGAGGGCGAACTCGTACATGTCCGCCCACGGCACGCGTCCGGCGGCGATCCCCCGGGTGAGGTCTCCGCCGACCTGGAAGAGGAAGCCCAGCCACGTGAGCGCCGTGCCGATGCGCGCGAAGACGGGGCGCGAGCGCTCCGCCGGCGCGGCCTTCAGCGCGGCCTCGGCGCGGTCCTGCTCGCGGCGCAGGTCATCGGCGGACGAGACCGCGGCGGATGCCCCGCCGGCGCCCACCAGCTCCCGGACCTTGGCGGCATCCTTCGAGTCCAGCGATTTCGCCGACCGGGTTGCGAGGTCCCACGTGTACGCGATGAACGCGAGCGCATAGATCGCGACCGCCGTCCAGACAAGCAGCACCGAGAGCTGTTCAAGCGAGGGCATGGCGCTCAGTCTACGCTCGGGCGCTGTGCGTCCCGACGGGACGCCGGTCCGGGGACGGATGCCACGCCCGCGGCATCCAGCGCCTCCCCGTGCTTCGTCGCGAACGCGTCGACCGCGGCGGCCAGCGTCGGGTCCTCGCCGCGGGCCAGGGCCGCGTACTCGAGCCGCAGCGCACCGCCCGCCGGTGTCGCCTTGACCCACATGCGGCGGCGCGGCACGAACAGCGCGAGCAGCAGGCCGGCGATCGCGCACACCGCGAACGCGAGGGCCCACGGGCCGGCCGCATCGTGGTGGATCGACAGCGACACGAAGCGCTTGACCGCCTGGCTCTGGTCGTGGGCGCCCGTCGGCGAGTCGTTCTCGAACGTGATCGTGCCGTAGCCCTTGGGCAGCTCGGTGGTCTGCCCGGGGCTCAGCTCGATCGACTTCACGCCGGTCTTGCCGCCGGTCAGCTGCGTCATGGTGGTCGGGTCGAGCGCGTACACCGACTTCGGGATGCCGTTGTTGATGCCCAGGTCGCCGCCGTAGACGTTGAGGGTCAGCACCGGGTTCAGCAGGTTCGGGTACGCGGAGCTGAACGCGCCGTTGGTGAGCTTGACCTGCGTCGGATAGAGGAACCCGACGAAGCCGAGCTGCTCGGGCAGCCCGTCGGCCACCTTCACCACGCCGATCGACGTCATGTTCGCGTCCTGCGGCAGGAACGGGATGGTGTCGTGGAACACCACCTCGCCCTTGGCGTTGCGCACCGTGATCGTCGGCGCGTACCCGTTGCCGAGAAGGTAGACGTCGTCGCCGGCGATCTGCAGGGGGTGGTTCACCCGCACGGTACCGTCGGACGCGGGCTGTCCGGGCATCCGCGTGGTCAGGTGCGCGGCGAAGTCGCCGGCTTGACCGGCATCCGCATCCCCGAAGGGCACGTACGTGACGTCGAACTTGTCGAGCATGAGCGTGTACGGCGTCAGCGAGTCCGGGTCGACGAACCGGCCGGGGTTGAACGACGAGTAGTCCGTCCCGACCGAGTTGACGAACGTGGTGCCCTCGACGATGACGCGCTGACCGGTGTACGAGAACCCGCCGCCGAGTCCGACGGCGACGAGCACGCCGACGAGGGCCGCGTGGAAGATGAGGTTGCCGGTCTCGCGCAGATAGCCGCGTTCCGCGGAGACGGATGCGGCGTCCCGGCCGTCGTACCGCTCGATACGGTATCCGCCCTTGCGCAGCTGCTCGGCGGCGATGTCGACCGCGCGGGATGCCGCGGCTCCGGCATCCGTCCCCGGGGTCAGCGCGACGACGCTCTCGCGGTGGTCCCCCAGGCGCGACAGGCGCGCCGGGGTGCGCGGCGGGCGGGCTTTCAGCGCGGTGAAGTGGTGCCTCGTGCGCGGGATGATGCAGCCGATGAGCGAGACGAACAGCAGGATGTAGATCGCCGAGAACCAGGCCGAGGAGTACACGTCGAACAGCTGGAGCTTGTCGAGGATCGGCGCGAGCGTCGGGTTGGAGCTGAAGTACTGCGAGACGCCGTTCGGGTCGGCGCTGCGCTGCGGCACGATCGACCCGGGCACGGCGGCGATCGCGAGCAGCAGCAGCAGCACGAGGGCGGTGCGCATGCTGGTGAGCTGCCGCCAGCACCAGCGCAGCCAGCCGATCGGGCCGAGCCGCGGCGAGGCGATGCCGTCGGAGCGGTCCTCCCGGCCGTCGATGGCGTCGGCGGGCCGCAGCGGGTCGACCGCCTCCGCCCGCTCCCGGACGGAACCGTCAGATGGCCGGTGTGACACCCTGGATCACCCCCACGAGATCCGAGGTGACCTGGGACCACACGCCGGTGACCATGAGTATGCCGAGCACGACCAGCACCCCTCCGCCGATGAGATTGACCGCCCGGATGTGCCGCCGCAGGAACGCGACCGAGCGGGTCGCCCAGCCGAAGCCGAGCGCGATGAGCAGGAACGGGATGCCGAGTCCCAGCGAGTAGGCGAGGCCCAGGACCGCGCCCCGCCAGGCGGAACCGGACTCCATGGACATGCTGAGGATGACGCTCAGGGTCGGGCCGATGCACGGCGCCCAGCCGATGCCGAGCGCAAGACCCAGCAGCGGGGCGCCGAACAGGCCGAGGCTGCTGCGCACCTGCGGGCGCACGTTGCGCTGCGCGAAGCTGAACAGGCCGATGAACACCAGACCGAGGAAGATCACGACGGCGCCCATGATGCGGGTGATGAGCACCTTCTCCCGCACGAAGAACAGTCCCACGGTGCCGCCGAAGATGTTCACGGCCATGAACACGACGGTGAATCCGGCGATGAACAGCAGCACACCGAGCACGAGCCGGCTGCGCGCCGGTCCGACGGAGCCCCGGCCGCCGCGGGACGAGACGGCGCCGCCGATGAAGCCGAGGTAGCCGGGCACGAGCGGCAGCACGCAGGGAGAGAGGAACGACACGAGCCCGGCGAGGATCGCGATCGGCACGGCGAGCCAGAGCGCGCCCGCGGCGACGACTCCGTTCACGACCTGCCGTCCAGGGCGTCCTGGATCAGCGTGGAGAGGATCGAGGCATCCGGCAGCTCGCCGATGATGCGCGCGGCCGGGCGCCCCTGCCTGTCGAGCACGACCGTCGACGGGGTGGAGCTGAGCGGGATGATGCCCGCGAACGCGGCGGTGGCCGACTTGGTGTCGGCATCGATGATGCTCGGGTAGGTGACGCCGTGGTCGGCGGCGAACGACTGGGCCGTGGCGGCCTGGTCGTACGTGTTCACGCCGAGGAACGCGACCGGCTGCCCGGCGAACTCCTTGTACGACTTCTCGAGCTGAGGCGCCTCCTGGCGGCACGGCGCGCAGTTCGCGTACCAGAAGTTCACCACCGTCACCTTGCCCTTGTAGTCGGCGGCGCTCACCTTCGTGCCGTCCGCGAGGCTGCCGGTGAAGTCCACGGCGGCGGGCCGGTTCTGCGGGGTGTACTCCTTCACCGCGAAGTCGCCCGCGATGTAGCCCTTGTTGTCGCCCGCGCGGTACTGGTTCGCCAGCGAGTCGTTGGAACACGCCGCGAGGCTCCCGGCGAGCGCGACCGCGACGAGCACGGATGCCGCCCGCACGATGGACTTTCGGATGGTCATACCGCTCCCACATCGACGGCGCCCTCAGCGGATGCCGGTTCGGCGTAGCCGATCTCGGCCCACTGGTCCCCGTGTCGTTCGAAACTCGTGACGCTCGACAGCGCGCAGCGCCGGTGCGTCGGGTTGTGCTTGGTCGGCAGGCCCGCGATCGCGAGATGCGTGACCCAGATCGGCAGCTGGTGCGAGACGATGACCGCGTCGCCGGCCGGCGTCTGCTGCCAGGCATCCGTCATCGCGGCGTCCATGCGCGCGACGACGTCCGCGTAGGGCTCGCCCCAGCTGGGAATCGACGGGCGCACCAGGTGGCGCCAGTTCAGCGGGTTGGCGAGTGCCTGGCGCATGACCTTGCCCTCGAACACGTTCGTCGGCTCGATGACCCGCTCGTCGAGGAGCGGCTCGATGCCGAAGATGTCGGCGAACGGGGCGGCCGACTCCTGCGTGCGCTGCAGCGGCGAGCAGACGAGGTGCTGCACCGGGCGGTCGAACGCGAGCACGTACTCCGCCGCCTGGCGGGCCATCCGGCGGCCCTGATCGCTCAACCGGTAATTCGGGAGCCGACCGTAGAGCACGCCGTCGGGGTTGTGGACTTCCCCATGGCGCACGAGATGAAGGCGGTCGGCGGGCACGCTGTCCAGTGTACGTGGCGGGGTTCTGTGGTCCTCCTGACAGCGGATGGTCGCGGACGCCGGCACGGGGGCGGCCGGCGACCACAGGCCCGGGACGATTTCCAGGGCGAATCGCCACCGCCACCGCCGCGGCCACCGATCCGGCTGATTCCCCCTGCACAACGTCCCTCCGGGCGCCCCGTCCCGGCGCGAACGCCTCCTCAGGCCTTGCGCCCGACAAGGTGGAAGACGCGGCTCAGCTGCCGGTACGGGTCGCGCCGCGCGGCCTCGTACTCGACCGCCGCCATGGCCCGCAGCCGCTCCCGCTCGGACACGTCCACCGTCGTGCCGCCGAACTCGAGCCAGTCCGCGAACAGCCACACGCCGTACCAGGTGACGGGCGTGACGCCGCCCGCCCGCAGCAGGTCGCCGAGTTCCTCCACCGTGTCCGCCCGTCCGCGCACCCCGAGCACCCCGATGCCCTCGCGCTCGTCGAACGCGGCCAGCGCGTCCTCCCAGCGCTGCTCGAGCGCCGGCTGCACGGCGGACGTGCGCGCATTGCCTGTCATGATCGAGACCAGACCGCCGGGCGCGGCGCACCGGCACAGCTGGTCGACCATCCCCGCCGGGTCTTCAAGGTAGCCGAGAACGCCGTGGCAGAGCACCGCGTCGAAGGTGCGAAGACCGACGGATGCCGCGGCATCCCGCCCGTCGGC
>DATMTQ010000061.1:0-1736 GCA_035564095.1 Microbacterium sp.
GCGCGTTGGTGATTCCGCGCCTGGCCGAGAGTCACGGCACCGCGACGGCGCTGCTGTTCCCCGCCGTGGTGTGTGTGCTGTCGGCGGTGATCTGCGCTGTGGGAGTGCTCGATCCGCCACGTCCGCCGCGCCATGAGGCGCCGGCCGAACATCTGGCCAACCCGTACCGCGGTTCAAACGTGTTGTGGCGCATCCACGCGGTGTCGGTGCTGCTCGTCGTGCCGCAGTTCACCCTGTCGATCTTCGGCCTGGTGTGGATGACGACGGGGCTCGGCTGGGGCGCCGCCGTCGCCGGCGGAGTGATCGCCGCGTCCCAGTTCATCGGCGCGCTCGGCCGCATCGCGATCGGCTCGTTCAGCGACCGCGTCGGCAGCCGCATGCGGGTGCTGCGCGGGGTCGCGGTCGCCGGCGTGATCGCCATGCTCGCGCTCGCCGCGTTCGGCGCGCTGCACTGGGAGGTCGTCGCGGGGATCGTGTTCGTGCTCGCGACGACCGTGAGCGTCGCCGACAACGGGCTCGCCTTCACGGCGGTCGCCGAGGCCGCGGGCCCGGCGTGGTCGGGCCGGGCCCTCGGCATCCAGAACACCGGGCAGTTCGTGGCGGCATCCGTCGTCGGTCCCGGCATCGGCGCACTCGCGACCGCGATCGGCTTCCCGCTGGCGTTCGCCGCCGTGGCGCTGACCCCGCTCGCCGCGTACGGCCTCGCTCCGCGACGCGACCAGATCTCGGCCTGAGCCCGCTACCGATTCGCCCGCTCATTGTCAACCCCCGAGCGCGGGTCGACAGTCCCGCCTATCGTGGCTTGCACACGAGAAGGGCACGCCGGGCAAAGAGGCGCGGTGTGCGGGGAAGGGAGAGCGACGTTGGACGCCATTGGCATAACGCCGTACGCCGTCGTCAAGGTCGGCGCATCGAACTGGCTCATTCACGACACGCGATTCGGGCCGCGTGACGCTCGTCGGCTGGTCGCGTACATCGAAGGGTCCGTCGGCTACGACGACGTCGACGTGACCTGGGTGCGGCCGCTCGGGCTGCCGACGCATCATGTGTCGATCCATCACGTGATCCGGGCGCTCGCGGAGCGCCAGGCGATTCCACGGCCCTCACGGACCCGTCCGATCCCCATCCCGTCGCACCCGCCCCTGTCCGCCGCCAGCTGAGGAGACCGCCATGAGCACCGAAGACAAGATGAAGGCCGCCAAGGAGAACGTCGAGGGCAAGGCCAAGGAGGCCGCCGGTCGGGTCGCGCACGACGACGATCTCATCGCCGAGGGCAAGGCCCACCAGATGAAGGCCGATGCGCACGAGGCCAAGGGGCACGTGAAGGATGCCGTCGACGACGTCAAGGACGCCCTCGACGAGTGACCGGTTCGTCACCGAGCACAGCTGCCTGCTGATGCTCACCCGCCGGCGCGATGCCGCATGATCCCGGTCGGCGCGTACACGGCCGCGCAGGTCCGGGCCGCCGAAGAACCCCTGCTGGCCGCGGGCGTCCCCCTCATGCGCCGGGCGGCGGCCGCGCTCGCCGAGATCGTCGCGGACATGGCGCCGACGAGGATGCTCGTGCTCGCCGGAGCCGGGGACAACGGCGGCGACGCCCTGTTCGCGGGCGCGACGCTCGCGGCGCGCGGCGTGCAGGTCGGCATCCTCCGCACCGCGGACCGCGTGCACGAGGAGGCGCTCACCGCCGCGCTGGCCGCGGGCGCGCAGCTCGTCGATCTGGAGTCGGCCGTCGC
>DATMTQ010000062.1:0-3040 GCA_035564095.1 Microbacterium sp.
GATCGCCGCTCTCGTCGTGGCGCTCGTGCGACCGACGCGGCGCACGCCGCGCACGCCCGCCGGACGGTGAGCCGCACCCGCTGGAGACACCGTGCGCGTCGGTGTCTC
This sequence comes from Microbacterium sp., assembly GCA_035564095.1. GTDB lineage: Bacteria > Actinomycetota > Actinomycetes > Actinomycetales > Microbacteriaceae > Microbacterium. Next base: position 109 of record DATMTQ010000062.1, read on the forward strand.
CGGCGGGCAGACAATGCGAGGATGGATGGACCATGGCACACCCTGCTTCCCACCTGCCTCCCGTCCTTCGACCCGAGCATCCGCCGGTTCGCGCCCTCGATGACCTCGCGGCGCGCTTCGGCACCTCCACCCGCGGCGAGACCGGCGGCGTCACTCTGACCGGCGTCACGCTCGCCACCGCCGATCTGCGGCCCGGCGAGACGTTCGTCGCGATCCAGGGCGTCAACCGCCACGGCGCGGAATTCGCGGCCCAGGCCGCCGAGAAGGGCGCCGTCGCGGTCGTCACGGATGCGGCCGGAGCGGACGTCGCCGAGGGCACCGGCCTGCCGATCGTGATCGTCGACAGCCCGCGCGCGGTGCTCGGCGACCTGTCGGCGTGGGTGTACGGCACGGGTCCCGGCGACGACATCCCGCTGCTGTTCGGCACCACCGGAACCAACGGCAAGACGAGCGTGTCGCACCTGCTCGAAGGCATCCTGAACCAGCTCGGCGTGGTCACGGGGCTCAGCTCCACCGCCGAGCGGCACATCGCCGGACAGGTCATCGTGTCACGGCTGACGACGCCGGAGGCATCCGAGTTCCACGCCCTGCTCGCCCTCATGCGCGAGCGCGGGGTCGAGGCCGTCGCAGTCGAGGTCAGCGCGCAGGCCCTCAGCCGCCACCGCGTCGACGGGCTCGTGTTCGACGTCGCCGGCTTCACCAACCTCAGCCACGACCACCTCGACGACTACGCCGACATGCACGAGTACTTCGAGGCGAAGCTGCAGCTGTTCCGCCCCGATCGCTCCCGCCGCGGCGTGATCTCCCTCGACTCGGCCGCCGGCGCCGAGATCGCCGCCCGCAGCGAGGTGCCCGTGGTGACGGTGATCTGCCCGGCCATCGCCGCGGATCCGGATGCCACCGCCGACTGGACCGTCGAGATCCTCGAGGAGCGCCAGGACGGCACCACGTTCCGCCTGGACGGCCCCGACGGCCGCACGCTCACCACGGTCGTGCCCACGATCGGGCGGCACATGGCCGCCAACGCGGGCCTCGGGATCGTCATGCTGCTCGAGGGCGGCTACGCCTGGCAGGCTCTCGTCGACACCCTCGACGGCCGCCGCATCGAGGCGTACCTGCCCGGCCGCACCGAACGCGTGTCGGGCGAGCGCGGACCGGCCGTGTACGTCGACTTCGGGCACTCCCCCGACGCGTTCGAGAAGACCCTCGCTGCTGTTCGTCACGTCACGCCGGGCAAGGTGCTGTTCCTGATGGGCGCCGACGGCGACCGGGATGCCACCAAGCGCCTCGACATGGGGCGCACCGGCGCCGAAGGCAGCGACATCTTCATCGTCACCGATCACCACCCGCGCTTCGAAGAGCCGGATTCGATTCGCGCCACGCTGCTGGAGGGCGCCCGTCGCGCCGGGACGAGCACCGAGCTGCACGAGTACTCGCCGCCGGAGCGCGCGATCCTGGAGGCGGTCAAGCTCGTCGGCGAGGGCGACGCGATCCTGTGGTGCGGGCCCGGTCACCAGGACTACCGCGACATCCGCGGGGTGCGCACGCCGTACTCGGCGCGCGAGCTGTCCCGCCGGGCGCTGCAGGATGCCGGCTGGCCGGTGCCCGAGCCGCACTGGCCGGTGCCGTACCCGGACGACGAGACGCCGCTGTCGGACCCGACGCGCGACTGGCGCTGATCCGGGAAGCGCCGACGATGTCGCTCACACCCGAAGACGAGGCCCGGATCGCATCCGACCTGCAGCGGTACGACGCGCTGCTGCCGGAGTACCGACGCACCATCGCCGCGCTGACGGAGCGCCTGTCCGCCGCGATCGGAGCGGACGACCGCATCCACCTGCACGCCATCGAACCGCGCGTGAAGACCCGCACCTCTCTCGAGAACAAGCTGCGCGAGAAGCTCGCGACCGACTCGGACGCGAGGGTCGAGGACGTCCTCGGCGTGCGCATCATCACGTATTTCCGCGACGACGCGATCTGGGTGGAGCAGCTCGTGCGCGACATGCTGCGCGTGCACGAGGGCACCTATGCCGACAAGGCGGCGCTGCTGGAGGACCGCGAGTTCGGCTACCGATCGATCCAGTTCCTCGCCACGATGCCGTGGGCGCTGGACGACGGGCACCTGCCGACGATCATCCGGGAGCGCCGCAAGCCGCCTCCGCTGTCGCCCGCCGTCGTGGAGATCCAGATCCGCAGCATCCTGGAGCACGGCTGGGCGGAGATCGAGCACGGACTGGTGTACAAGAGCGGACGGCCGCTGCCCCGTCCGATCCGGCGGCGTTTCGCCCTCGCCGCGGCGCTGATCGAGAACGCGGACGAGCAGCTCGAGGTGATCCGCGACCAGCTCGCACTCGACCGCCCGGAGCTTCCGGTGGCGGAGGAGAACGATGACCAGGCCGTCGCCGGACTGATCCAGCGGGTGATCGGCTCCGACCGGGCCTCCCGCGCCCTCGACGATCAGATCGCGGCCGCGCTCGATCTGCGTCAGGGACGCCCGGCGAACGCCGAACGCGACGTCGAACGCGCCGTGCACGTCGCGATGCTGGACTCGCGCGCGAAACTCGAGCGCGCCCTGGCCGAGCAGGACGGCAAACTGGGCCTGCGCATGGCGATCGTGTGCGCGGACATCGACCATCCGCTCACCCGTCCTGATGCACGGCACGACCCCGATGAGCCGGTGGTCGCATTCCCCGGGATCGGCATCTACTGGACCGCCCTCGCCCTGCTGCATGGCCAGGAGGACGCCCTCTGGCATTTCACAGCGGTCGGCGAAGGGCGCCTCAGCGAGTACCGGGACGTCGGGCGGTATCTCGTCGAGCACCCCGAGGAGTCGGCGCTGAGCATCCGGGAGCGCTACCGGCAGCAGGCGTACCCGTCGGGTGCCGCCCCGGAGTCACCGCACCGGCTGCACCTCGCGCCGTAGGCTCTGCCG
>DATMTQ010000063.1:0-2023 GCA_035564095.1 Microbacterium sp.
CAGGTAGGCCGGATGGGTGTTGATCAGGTCCGGCGAGAGCTTCTCGACGACCCGCGGCGGCACCAGCCGCATGAAGCCGGACAGGATGATGAGGTCCGGCTCCCACTGCAGGATCTGCTCCAGGAGGCCGTCACCCCACTCTTCGCGGCTCGGGTACGAGGTGTACGGCACGGTGAAGGTCGGGATGCCGAACCGCTCGGCGTGCTCGAAGCCCTCCGCGTCGCGATCGGCGCCGACAGCGACGACGCGTGCCGGGAACTCCGCGTCCTCCGCCGCCTCCAGCAGGGCCAGCAGGTTGGATCCGCCACCGGAGATGAGCACAACGATCGAGAGCACGCAACCAGCCTAGTGGCGGCCGGGCACACCCCTTACCGGCGCGTGCGCGCTCCCGCCGCCAGGCCGATCGCGGCCGTAACGGCGACCTCCGCCGCAGCGATCCCGCCGACCAGCCAGGGGTTCGGGCCGACGTCGTGCAGGCGGCCGGGGCCGAGGGCGCCGGAGGACCACCACGCCAGGAGCCCGAGCTCGACGCCCGCCACCACGCCGATCGCGAGGGCCACCAGGAGCTTGGCGCGGATGCCCCCCATGCCTCGCGTCGACGTCGTCGAACGCAGAAGCACGGCGGCGAGGAAGCCGGCGAGGAGGGGGACCAGGATGCCGACGAGACCCAGGCTGTAGCCGCCGGGCGGGATCACGCCGAATACCGGCACCCCGGGCAGCGGGCCGAGGGCGGTGCCGAGCGGGCTCACGGACGAACCCGTCCCGATCGCGAAGCCGGGGCCGACGAGCCAGGACGTCATCCACACCACGACGTTCGGCAGGATCGCGAGCTGCCCGATCGTCAGGGCCGCCCCCCCGGCGATGCCCGTCTGAAGCTGCTCGTACAGGCTGATGATCGTGCCGTAGTTCCCGAACAGCAGAACAGCGACGATCAGCGCCGCGATGCCGATCACCATCGCGGTCGCGGCGGTGCCCGCACGCACGGCGGCCAGAGCTCCTGCACGGAGCGCCCCGGGCACGGCGAGTGCCTGGGCGCGCAGGCTCGGGAGCACCTCCGGCACGCCGTCGTCCTCTCGCGGCTGTCGCAGCGCCGCGAAGCCGAAGCCGGCAGCGATGCCGACGGCGTAGACGAACGGAGGGAGCACGATGCCCTGCCAGAGCGACGGCTGCACGATCGCGGACCCCGCGGACAGCACGACCACGGTCGAGATCGCCGCGAAGGTGACCAGGGCGCTCAGCGCACCGACGGCAGGCTGCGGCGTGCCGGCGGCCCGCGTGCCGGTGCGCACTCCGAATCCCGCGGTGAGGGCCGCGAAGCCCAGCAGCGCGATCGTCACCTGGAACGGGACGCCCGCTCCCGGCAGCCCCAGCCGGGCGACGGTCTGCGGATCGAGTGCCACGGTCAGGTTGACGCCGTGACCGACGAGCCACACATCCGCTGCGGACCGCCAGACGACCCCGAAGTCGGCGCCGAGCTGGTACTGCGCTGCCCAGAGGATCGTGATGGGGACCAGGCAGATGCCGAGGCCGACCGCGGCGACGATGAGCGCCTCCAGCGCGGCGAGCAGGGCGACGGTTGTGCGACTCATGACCGAACGGAGCCTACCGGCGCGCGGACCGCTGACGCGGCCGACACTTCGACGCTCAGGAGACGGTCATGACGGGCGTGTCGTCATCCGCTGCTTCCGGGGCCGCGACGACCGGCCGCTCCACGAGCTCGAGGACGGCCACGACGAGGACCGCGAGAACGAGCGTCCACACCACCAGGGACGTCGTGAGCGGCCGGACGAACAGCACGATCGCCGCGGCGATCACCGCGACCACGGCTCGCAGGAGCACGCGCTGGGTGTACATCCACTCGCCGGTGCGCCCCGTGCTGATTCCGTGACGCTGGGCCGCATCCCGCAGCCAGGATGCGCCTGCACCGAAGAAGCCGCGCAGCCGCCGTGGCGCGGCGAACGGGCCTGCGTACCAGCCGACGAGTGCGACGGAGAGCGCGAGGATGAGCACGGCGACAGCCGTC
>DATMTQ010000064.1:0-7286 GCA_035564095.1 Microbacterium sp.
GATGCCGGAGCCCCTCACGCGTGTGTCAGCGGGTGCGGACCGCCCCGTCGCCCTGCGGCGCGTTGACATGCCGGACGCCGTCGTGCTGCAGCCACAGCACGCCGAGCGGCGGCAGCACCATCGTGGCATGACCGTCAGGCGCGGCGTTGACCACGCCCAGATTGCCGACTCCGGAACCCCCGAACTCGCCGGCATCCGAATTGAGGATCTCGTGCCACGTGCCGCCCTCGGGCAGCATCAGCTCGTACCGATCGATCGGGTTGCCGGAGAAGTTGCAGACCACCGTCACGGCATTGCCCTGGAGGTCGCGACGGGCGAAGGCGACGACGTTCGGGTTCCAGGTGGGCTCGCCCAGTCGCGTGAAGGCGGCGCTCTCCGAGTCCCGGCTCCACAGCGCCGGCTGAGAGCGGTACACCGCGTTCAGCGTCGCCACGAAGCTCTGCAGCTGCGCGTGCGACGGCTGCTCCGTGAGCCACCATTCCAGGCCGCGGGACTCCGACCACTCGGACAGCTGGCCGAACTCCTGGCCCATGAACAGCAGCTGCTTGCCGGGATGCCCCCACATGTACGCGAGGAACGCGCGCATGTTGGCGAGCTTCTGCCAGTGGTCGCCCGGCATCCGGGAGATCAGGCTGCCGTTGCCGTGCACGACCTCGTCGTGGCTGATCGGCAGCACGTAGTTCTCGCTGAACGCGTACACGAACGAGAACGACAGCTCGCCTTCGTGGTGCGCCCGATAGAGCGGATCGCGGCCGATGTAGACGAGCGAGTCGTTCATCCAGCCCATGTTCCACTTGAATCCGAAGCCGAGGCCGGCGTGATCGGTCGGCGCGGTCACCCCCGGGAAGCTGGTGGACTCCTCGGCGATGATCGAGACACCCGGATACAGGCGGTAGGCGGTGGCGTTGACCTCCTGCAGGAAGGCGATCGCCTCGAGGTTCTCGCGGCCGCCGTGGACGTTCGGGGCCCACTCGCCGTCCTTGCGCGAGTAGTCCAGATACAGCATGGAGGCGACGGCGTCCACGCGCAGCCCGTCGACGTGGAACTCGTCGAACCAGTACAGCGCGTTGGCGACGAGGAAGTTGCGCACCTCGTGCCGGCCGTAGTCGAAGATCAGCGTGCCCCAGTCGTTGTGCTCGCCGCGCCGGGGATCGGCGTGCTCGTAGAGGTGCGTGCCGTCGAAACGGGCCAGGGCGAACGCGTCGCGCGGAAAGTGCCCCGGGACCCAGTCCATGATGACGCCGAGGCCCGCCTGGTGGAGCGTGTCGATGAGGTAGCGCAGGTCGTCGGGGGAGCCGTGACGGGCATCCGGCGCGTAGTACCCGGTGACCTGGTAGCCCCAGGACCCGCCGAAGGGGTGCGTCGCGAGCGGCATGAACTCGACGTGCGTGAAGCCCTGGCCGGTGACGTACTCGGCCAGCTGGTCGGCGGCATCCCGGTACGACAGCCCAGGTCGCCACGAGCCGAAGTGCAGCTCGTACACCGACATGGGCTCGCGGTGCGGGGCGGACTTGGCGCGCTTGGCGAGCCACGCGGCATCGCCCCACGTGTAGTCGGACGCGGTGACGACCGAGGCCGTCGCGGGCGGGGTCTCCGCCTGGAGTGCCATGGGGTCGGCTTTGAGGACCCAGTGCCCGTCGCGGGTGAGCAGCTCGTACTTGTACGCCGCGCCCACGCCGACCCCGGGGACGAACAGCTCCCACACGCCGCTCGATCCGAGCGAGCGCATGGCGTGCCCCTGGCCGTCCCACGAATTGAAGTCGCCGACCACCCGCACGGCGCGCGCGTTCGGGGCCCACACCGTGAATGCGGTGCCGGTGGCGCCGTCGTCTTCGCGGACGTGTGCGCCGAGGACCCGCCACAGCTGCTCGTGCCGCCCCTCGCGGATCAGGTGCAGGTCAAGTTCGCCGATCGTGGGCAGGTGCCGGTAGGCGTCGTCGGTCACGTAGTCCGGGGCATCCTGGTACGCGGCGGTGACGATGTAGGCATCCGGGTCGCCGATGTACTCGCCCTCCCAGACGCCGTACGCGAGATGCTCCAACGTGACGGTGCGGCCGTTCCCGAAGACGGCGGTGACGCCCGTGGCGAGGGGACGACGCACCCGGATGACTCCTGAGTCGGTGCCGTCCGGATGGATTCCCAGCACCTCGTGCGGGGCGTAGTACGACCCGCTGGATACCTGGTTCAGGATGTCATCGGCGATGGTCATTTCGTCTCCTTCACGTGCAGGATGTGGACCGGCTCGGTGAACGCATCGAGCCGGACGAAGTTGTGGTCGGTCCAGCTCCAGCGGGCCCCCGTGACGAGATCCTCCACCTCGAAGACGTCGCCGGGCTCGACGCCCCACACGCGGGTGTCGAGGTGGACCATCGTCTGACGCACGGAGTGCGGGTCGACGTTGGCCACCACGATGATCGTGTCCGAACGCCCGGACGGGGACAGCGCCGCGTCGAGGTGCTTCGAATACACCAGGATCGCGTCGTCGTCGCTCCAGTGCGCGCGGAAGTTGCGCAGCTGCCCCAGGGCCGGGTGGGCGGCCCGGATGGCGTTGAGGCGTCGCAGGTACGGCGCCAGCGAGTTTCCGGATGCCTCGGCGGCATCCCAGTCCCGCAGCTTGTATTCGTATTTCTCGTTGTCGATGTTCTCTTCGGAGCCGGGGCGCGCCACGTTCTCGTACAGCTCGAATCCGGCGTACACGCCGTAGGTGGGCGCCGCGGTCGCAGCGATCGCGGCCCGGATGCGGTACGCGGGGCGCCCGCCGAACTGCAGGTACTCGGTGAGGATGTCGTGCGTGTTCACGAAGAGGTTGGGGCGCATGAAGTCCGCCGTGTCCTGGGAGACGGAGGTGAGGAACTCCACGAGCTCCGCCTTCGTGTTGCGCCAGGTGAAATACGTGTAGCTCTGCTGGAACCCGACCCGTGCCAGCGCCTGCATGACCGCCGGGCGCGTGAACGCCTCCGCCAGGAAGATCACATCGGGGTGCTGCGCGTTCACCGTGGCGATGAGCCACTCCCAGAACTGGAGCGGCTTGGTGTGCGGGTTGTCAACGCGGAAGATCTTCACCCCGCGGGCGATCCAGTGCCGCACGATGCGGAGCATCTCCGCGTAGATCCCGGCCGGGTCGAGGTCGAAGTTCAGCGGATAGATGTCCTGATACTTCTTCGGCGGATTCTCGGCGTACGCGATCGTCCCGTCGGGCAGGGTCGTGAACCACTCCGGATGCTCCGTCACCCAGGGGTGGTCGGGGGCCGCCTGCAGCGCGAGATCGAGGGCGACCTCGAGGCCGCGCTCCCGCGCCGCGTCGACGAAGGCGCGGAAGTCGTCGTCGGTGCCCAGATCGGGGTGGATGGCGTCATGCCCGCCCTCGACGGCGCCGATCGCGTAGGGGGAGCCGGGGTCGCCCGGCAGCGCCTCGAGCGTGTTGTTGCGTCCCTTGCGGTTGATGCGCCCGATCGGGTGGATCGGCGGGAGGTAGACCACCTGGAACCCCATGCCGGCGACGCCGTCGAGACGTCCGATCGCCGTTCGGAAGGTCCCCGAGCGGATCGAGCCGTCCTCCCGCCGGACGGCGCCCTCGGAGCGCGGGAAGAGCTCGTACCATGCGGCGTTGCCCGCCGTCGCCCGCTCCACGCGCAGGGTGAGATCGTCGCCGACGGTGACGAGCGAGGTCAGCGGTCGCAGCCGGAATTCCGCTGCGAGGGCGCGGTCGCGCACGATGCGCAGCGCGGTGTCGTCGGGGAGGGCGGCATCCCGGAGCCGCTTGGCGACCGTCCGCAGCCCGGCGCGCTCCGCGCCGGGGCGATCCGTCTCGGCCGCGGCGCGCTCGAACAGACGGGCGCCGATCTCGCGCATGAGCGCCGGGTCGACGCCCGCCGCGATCTTCAGGTCGGCCGCGTGCTGCCACGTGGCGAAGTCGTCGGCGAACGCCTCGAACCGGAACGTCCAGTCGCCTTCTTCGAGCAGGACGACCTCCGTGCGCCAGGTGTCCAGCCCGTTCATGAGAGCGGTGAGCCGGTGCAGCGACTCGTCGCCGGTCGGGGAGATCAGGCGCAGATGCACCCCGATGAGATCGTGCCCCTCGCGGAACGCGGTCACGGCGAACGGGACCGCTTCCCCGGCGAACGACTTGGCCGCGAAGGCGCCGGCGGCGGGTCGTGGCTCCAGCAGCGGGATGCGGGTGGTGACGGTGTCGTGATCGGCCCGCCACGGCGAGGCGGGCCGCAGCGGAATCGACGAGGCGCTCCGCCAGGAGGACGCAGAGCCACGGGAGCCGGACTCGGGCGGGACGACGGCGGCGGCGGGGCTGTCTTCCTTCGTGCTCGCTCGGTTCGCCGCCGGGGTCGGGCGCTTGGCTGGGTTCTTCGTCATCCGTGCCACGTCACGAACCTATCGCCAGCACGGGACGATTCCCAGCCGGTCGGAGGACGTTCGACGTCATGTTTCTGATCTTCCACGCGGAACAGCCGCATCGAGGTCGGCGGCATCGTCACGGTCTGTCCGGGCAGGACCGTACCGCAGCCCTCGACGGGCGTCTCGTCGGCGCTGGACCACAGCTCCACGAGATGCGCCGTCGCGCTCAATGCGGGCAGCGTGACCTCCGTGGGCTCCTCGCGTCCGTGCATGATCAGCAGGATCCGGTTGGCCGCTTCGAACTCCGGCGTGGATGCCGCCAGGTACTGCAGCGTCCGCTGACCCGGGTCGTCCCACCCGTGCCACGGCATGAGGTGCCCCGCCGCGTCGAACCATTCCATGGCCGACGCGGACGGCACCCGGGCGCCGAGCTGGGCGAACCGGCGAGGTCGCAGGGCGGGATTCTCCCGCCGCAGCCGGACGAGCCGCCGCACGTGCGCGGCGAGGTCGCGCTGCCATTCGTCGTGCTCCCAGCTGACCCAGGTGAGCTCCGAATCGTGGCAGTACGCGTTGTTGTTGCCGAGCTGGGTGCGCCCGTGCTCGTCACCCGCGGTGATCATCGGCGTCCCCGCCGACAGCAGCAGCGTGCCGAACAGGTTGCGCATCGCCCGGCGACGGCTGGCGAGGACCCGCGGGTCCTCGCTCCGCCCCTCCGCGCCGTGGTTGAACGAGCGGTTCGTGTCGGCGCCGTCGCGCCCGTGCTCGCCGTTGTCTTCGTTGTGCTTGCTGTCGTAGGCGACGAGATCGTGCAGGGTGAATCCGTCGTGCGCGGTGACGAAGTTGACGGATGCGAGCGGGCCGCGTTCGTCGCTGAACGTGTTGGACGAGCCGGCGAGGCTCGTCGCGAGCCCGCCGACCCCTCCCGCCGGTGCCCCGGTGCGCCGTGCGTGCTCGATATCGGAGAGCCAGAACGTGCGCACCCGGTCGCGATACCGGTCGTTCCACTCGTGCCAGCCCGGGGCGAACCCGCCGGTCTGCCAGCCGCCCACGCCGACGTCCCACGGCTCGGCGATGAGCTTCACGTCCTTCAGCAGCGGATCGTCGCGCATCGCGCGCAGCAGAGGGTGGTCCGCCGTGAAGGCGTGGCCGGCATCCCGACCGAGCGCGCTCGCGAGATCGAACCGGAAGCCGTCGACCTGGCAGTCGCGCGCCCAGTAGCGGACCGAGTCCAGCACCAGGCGCGCGGTGGCATCCGTGGACGTGTCCAGTGTGTTGCCGCAGCCGGTGACGTCGATGTACCCGCCGTCGTCGGTCTGCCGGTAGTAGCCGCCGTTCGCGATGCCCCGCAGGCTCGTGGTCGGATCGGACCATCCGCCCTCGGCCGTGTGGTTGTAGACCACGTCGAGCAGCACCTCGATCCCCGCCTCGTGCAGGGACTTCACCATGCCCTTGAACTCGCGCAGCACGGCGCCGGGACCTTCGCGACGACTCGCGGCGGTCGCATAGGCGGCGTGCGGGCTGAAGAACGCGAGGGTGTTGTAGCCCCAGTAATTCGCGAGACCGAGTCCGGCCAGGCGCGGCTCGGACGCGAACGCCTGCACCGGAAGCAGCTCGATGCTGGTCACGCCGAGGCTCTGCAGATGGTCGACGATCGCGGGGTGCGCGAGTCCGGCGTATGTGCCGTGCAGGCCCGGCGGAACGAGTGGATGCCGTTTGGTGAGCCCGCGCACGTGAGCCTCGTAGATGATCGTGCGGTCGTCCGCGACGGCGGGTTTGCCCACGCCGCCCCAGTCGAACGCGCCGTCGACGACCACACCGCGCCAGGTCGCCGTCCTGACCTGCTCGACACCGCGCGCGTAGGGGTCCAGCAGCAGCGCATCGGCGTCGAACGCGTTGCGGGCGCCGCGCGCACCAGCCACGCGCACGGCGTAGCGGGCGCCGACGCGCAGCGCATGGGTGGTGACCTCCCAGACGCCGGCCTCCGCATGCGTCAGGGGGACCGTGGCCACCGGCCAGTCGGGGTCGTCCTCGTCGAACACCACGAGCTCGACCGCTGTCGCGTCGGGTGCCCAGAGCCGGAACGTCCCGCCCTCGGCGTTCAGCTGCACGCCGAGGTCGTCGAGAACCCCGGCGAGGAGTCCCTCAACTGACATCGTCGTCACCTGAGCGGGAACCATCCGACTACGATAGCCACCCGTGGCCGTCTACCTCGATCACGCCGCGTCCGCACCCCTGCGCCCCGAGGCCCGCGAGGCCTGGCTGGAGGCGTCCGAGACGATCGGCAACCCCTCGTCGATCCACCGGGCCGGGCAGGCGGTGCGACGCATCCTGGAGGAATCCCGCGAGCGGCTGGCACGGACGCTGGACTGCGATCCGATCGAGGTGGTGCTGACCTCCGGTGGCACGGAGTCGGTCAACCTCGGTGTCACCGGCCTGTGGCGTGCGGCCGGACCGCGGGCCGCGCTCGTGGTTCCGCTCGGGGAGCACCACGCCACCATGGACACCGTGGCCTGGCTGGAGTCCCACGAGGGTGCCGTCGTGCGGGCGGTGCCGCTCGACGCGGTGGGTCGCATCGAGCTCGACGACTGGAAGGCGGCGCTGGCGGCACCCGCCGTCGCCACGGCGCTCGTCGCCAACAACGAGGTCGGCACGATCCAGCCCGCGGCGGCGCTCGCGGAAGCCGCGGCGGATGCCGGCATCCCGCTGCATCTCGACGCGGTCGGCGCGTTCGGGCACATCCCCCTGTCGTTCCGCGGCCTGCGCGGGGACGTTCGTGGCGCCGCCGGGCTGTGCGCCCTGAGCGTGTCCGCTCACAAGCTCGGCGGGCCGATCGGGGTGGGTGCGCTCGTCGTGTCACGCCAGGCCGATCCGGTGCCGCTGCTCCACGGCGGCGGGCAGCAGCGCGGACTGCGCTCGGGCACGCAGGATGCCGCCGG
>DATMTQ010000065.1:0-1915 GCA_035564095.1 Microbacterium sp.
CCTCGCGCCCTGAGTCCCCCTCGCGCCCTGAGTCCCCCTCGCGCCCTGAGTCCCCCTCGCGCCCTGAGTCCCCCTCGCGCCCTGAGCCTGTCGAAGGGCAGTCCCCGGAGCCGGTGGAGTCGCTTCGACAGGCTCAGCGACCGGCCCCGCGCCCCGACCCCGCCTCGCGCCCTGAGCCTGTCGAAGGGCAGTCCCCGCCCGAGGCATCCCTCGACACGCTGCTGCCGCGCGAGACCACCGTGTTCCCCACCGACGACGTGCCGGTCCCGGCCGCGACCACGGGCTACGACGAGCTGTGGGGCGCGACGGTGCTGCGCTCGGTCGAGGATGCCGCGGTGCGTGCCGACGAGGAGCAGGCCGACGACGCCCCGGCGGACGAACCGGCCGCACCAGCCGCGGACCGGCCCGGTGACCACGACGGCCAGACCATCTCGGTCGCGCAGCTGCGTGCGCTGCGCGGCGACTCCGCGATGGTCGAAAGCATCCCGCCGCTGGCCCCCGCGCGGCCCACGCCACCCGGGCGCCTGCAGGTGTCCAACGGCCAGTCGGTGCTGCTGGACCGCACCGTGATCGTCGGCCGTCGGCCGCGGTCGACGCGCGTGGCGGGCACCGACCTGCCGCACCTGGTGGCGGTGGACTCGCCGCAGCAGGACATCTCGCGCAGCCACGTCGAGTTCCGGGTGGAAGGCGACAGCATCCTCGTCACCGACCTGCACACCACCAACGGCACCATGCTGGTGCGCCCGGGCGCGGCTCCCACGCGCCTGCACCCGGGGGAGGCCACGGTGGCGGTCGCCGGGGACGTGATCGACCTCGGAGACGGCATCACGGTCGCGGTGGAGGCGCTGCCGTGAGTCCGAAGCGCCAGCCCGCCGCACCCCCCGGCCTGCCCGGCTTCACCTACATCGACGTGCTCGGGTCCGGCGGCTTCGCCGACGTCTACCTGTACGAGCAGCACCTGCCCAAGCGCCGCGTGGCCGTCAAGGTGCTGCTCACCGAGCGGATGACGTCCGGCGCGGTGGCGGAGTTCACCGCCGAGGCGAACGTCATGGCGATGCTGTCGACGCATCCCGCGATCGTCACGATCTACCAGGCCGGGGTCGCCGACGACGGCCGTCCGTACCTGGTGATGGAGTACTGCCCCAAGCCGAACCTGCAGGTGCGGTACCGTCGCGAGCGCTTCTCCGTCGCTGAGGCCCTGCGCGTCGGCGTGCAGGTCGCCGGAGCTGTGGAGACCGCGCACCGGGCGGGCGTCCTGCACCGCGACATCAAGCCGGCGAACATCCTCGTCACCGAGTACAACCGGCCGGCTCTCACCGACTTCGGCATCGCGTCCACCACGAACGCGGCCGCCGAGTCGGCCGGATTGTCGATCCCGTGGTCGCCGCCGGAGTCGTTCAGCGACGTCCCGTTCTCCGACGCCCGGTCGGACGTCTGGGCCCTGGGCGCCACCGTGTATTCGCTGCTGGCGGGCCGGTCGCCGTTCGAGGTGCCCGGCCAGCGCAACGGCGCCGCCGACCTCATCCACCGCATCGAGACCCAGCCGCTGACCGCGATCGACCGGCAGGATGCGCCGGCATCCCTGCGCGGCGCGCTGGAACGGGCGATGGCCAAGCCCGCCGGTGCGCGCTTCGACACCGCTCTCGCGTTCGCCCGGGCGCTGCAGAAGGTGCAGATCGAGCTCGCCCTCGGCGTCACCCCGGTCGACATCCTCGACGACGGACTGCCCGAAGAGGTCGAGGAGGACGAGGACGACGGTCTCACCCGGGTGCGCGGCGTCGTCTCGATCGACCCGCAGACGTCTCCGGCGGCCGGCCTGACGCGTGCCTCGGCGACGACGCGGCCCGGGCACGCCACCGGGCCGACGCAGCCGGCGTACACCGTCCCGGCCGTCGCCGCGGCGCCGGCGAGCGCG
>DATMTQ010000066.1:0-1696 GCA_035564095.1 Microbacterium sp.
GATGCCGCGGGCGAGGCATCCAGCGCGTCCTGGAAATCAGGGGGAACCGGGGCATCCTTCTGCCGGTAGGCGGCATCCCAGCGGCCGTCGGACTTGGCGCGCTCGACCTCCGCGCGCCCGCTCGCACGCATGCGGCCCTCGGCCTCGAGGCGGGCGACGTGCTCGCGGTTGATCTGCGACCACGGGCTGCGGGACCGCCGCGGCGTGAACGCCTGCAGCAGGTAGTCGTCGTCGAGGCGCTTGGACTGCCCGTCGATCCAGCCGAAGCACAGGGCGACGTCGAGCGCTTCGGCGTACTGGATGCCCGGCAGCGTGCTGTTCTTCTTGCGCAGCTGCAGCCGCACGCCGTCGACGGGCGGATCGTTCTCGAGGAACGCCTCCCAGTCGGCGGCGGTATGCGGGTGGAACAGGGGTTTGTCGGCGAATCCCACCATGCCGCGAGTCTAGACACGGGGTGCGACATCGGCGGCCGGCCGGCGTCAGTCGCCGCGGCGCAGGTCGTGCCGTTCGGCGAGCACGTCGAATCCGGCCGCCCGGTACGTCGCGATCCCGCCGGTGTTGCCGCTCGGCGTCGCCACCACGACGCTCGACGATCCGAGCTCGCGCAGAGCGCCGGCTCCCGCGAGGGTGATGGCCGTGCCGTAGCCGTGCCCGCGGTGCTCGCGGTGCACGCCCATCGGCTCGATGAGCCCTTCTCGCCCCGCGCCCGCGGACCACACCGTGATCGCGGCGACCGCCTCGCCGGCGGCGTCGTATCCGACGAGGCACCGCGCTTCGGCGTATGCCGGGGCATCCGCCATCGCGCGCCAGCGGTCCTCGGTGAACGTCGTGTTCTCGAACGCCGCGCGGTGCACGGCCACCCGGTCGCCGGACTCCTCCGCGCCGACCACCACGACGTCGAGTCCGGGATGCGGGACCGGACCCGCGAGACTGCGCCGCAGCGGGGTCCAAGCCTCGTCCCGGCGCCATCCGGCGGCCTCCAGCGCAGGTCGCAGGGCGGCGTCGCTCGGCGCCTCGATCGAGACCGGCTCGGCGGGCAGGGTGCGCTCGAGATCGTCGGCGATCGCCTGCGCGAGCGCGGCGTCTCCCCGGAGCGCCGGATCCGTGGTCAGCCGGAGCACGTCCGGTCCGTCGAACAGGCCGATGGCCAGGATGCCGGCATCCGTGCCCCAGACCCGCAGCGACCGGGCGGTCTCGTCGGCACCGAACCGCTGGAACCAGCCGACGTCGCCGGGGTGCAGCTGCATGGCTCCGCCCTCGAGCTGCCAGGCGCGGAGCGCCGCATCCACGCGGGGAAGGGCGGTGGCGGCCGGTGTCGTCAGCTGGATCGTCATGCTCCGATCAAACACCCAGCGAGCGGTGTTCACGCGGGTCGCTTACCGTTGATACTGCGCCCCCTCCGCACTCCCGGATGCGCCCGGCGCCTCGAAAGGACCCGACGTGAAGATCAGAGCCGCAGACGACTGGCGCGGGACCCTCCCGTTCGAGACCCCCGTCCTCGCCGCCGACGTGGTGCCCGGTGACCCGGCACGCTGCTCGGGATGCCCGGTCGGGACCGCGCCGCACCCGCGCACCGAGCTGTGGGCGGTCAAGCACCGCCACCCCAAGAACCACGACGGCGACGTGCGCTTCTACTGCGCCGCGCACGTCCCGGTGTTCGAGCAGCCGCGGCCGGCGGCTGCCGCACCGGCTGCGA
>DATMTQ010000067.1:0-16306 GCA_035564095.1 Microbacterium sp.
ATGCTGCGGAGGTCACCTCGACTGCATTCGAGGACAACCCTGCCTCGAACGCCGTGTCGCTCAAGACCGGCTATCTGCTGGACGGCACTGCCCGCGTCGTCAGAGAAGGCGTCGCAACATCACAGAACCGCTACCGGATGACTCGGGAACGGTGGGAAGAAGTGCGGGACGTGAATACCCGTCTGGCCGGCGGCGCGGTGGCTCTCGACGGCGTCACCGAGCTGCGCGACCATCTCGACGCACCGGTCAACTGACGGTTCGATCGCGAGGCTCGCAGCGTCCCCGCTCAGTTGACTGGTTGACCCAGGTAGACGCTTTGGCTGATCTGAACCGACCCGGCAGGAGGCCTGTGGCCGTTGCCGGGGACGGTCGCGGGGCCGTAGCTGTGGTTCTGCACAGTGAACGGCAGCCCGCTCGCTCCGCCGATCACGAAGTTGCTGGGATCGGAGGCTGGGAAGACGATGAGGTCGATTGACGTGATCTTCTGCGCTGTACCCGACTGCGCGAGGTAATACCGGACGCCCTTGTACTCACCCGCGTACCTCACTGATCCTGGCACCAATCTGGCCGTGTCGATGCCGGTTCCCGCGGGTAGCTGGTCTGTCGGCTGCTGTGCTCGCTTGAACTCCGGGATCTGGTTCACGAAGTAGCTCACCGGCGTCACCAATCGCGGCTGGACGGGCGCACCGAAAGGCACCACCGACCCGTTCGCGACCACAGCGACACCGAAGCCGCCCGCGGCTCCTCCGATGACCAGGGCCCCCGCGATGATTCCGCGTCGCAGGCGGCGCGACGGAGCCGCGTCCACGTCGTGCTGAGCGTGCGCGACCAGCATGGATCGCATCGCGCGAACTTGTTCGTCAGCTGCAGTGCTCATATCGACTCCAATGGTGCGTGGCCGGAAACGGAGGACGTGCTGAGTATGTGGCGCATGGATTCGCGCGCTCGGGCGAGCCTCGACTTCACCGTGCCCGGGGGAATGTGGAGAGCAGCGGCAGCGGCTGCCTCGCTGAAGCCCTCCATCAGACACAGCGCGACGACGCGCTGCTGGTCGATCGGCAGGGACGCGAGAGCGACCGTGAGCTCACCGTGCAACTCGATATCCGCTCCGGAATCATGCGTAGGGAGTGGGAGCTCGCTGAGCATGGATCGATAGCGGCGTCGCGCACGGACCAGGTTCCGCGAGACGTTCGTGGCGGTCACGATGAGCCACGGCGCCACAGAACCATTGACGACCCGAACCGAGGACCGCCTGCGCCACGCCTCCAGAAACGTCGTCGCGACGACATCCCGCGCGTCTTCGAGGTCGTCCACGAGACGGCGACTGTGCCGGAAGACCTGAGCCTGATGCAGATCGAAGATGCGGCCGAACGCCTGCGCGTCGCCCCGCACCACTGCGGCCCAGTCCTCCGCCTCGGATTGATCCCTCATACCAATACAGTGTCCGCACACGGTCCAAAGGTTCCACCGACATCAGGAAATCCCCGAGACAGGAGTGATCCTGAGATCCAAGCACGTAACAATTCCGACATCCGGAAGATTAGTTCCATTTCAAATCTTTGCCCGGGCGCTTTGGTATCCCTCTGCTGGCCCCGCATTTCGGGAAGAAGCGCCGATCTTTCCACGCGACGCGACGTAATCTGGGGTTTTCCGGCGGCTCGCTCGCCCTAGAGTCGGCAAGAACGTCACCAACGGAGAGAACATGACCACCACTGCATCGGGGCAGCACGCTCCCCCTGCGACGATCGGCGTCGTCGCCGAGTCCGGCGGCGAGACCCGCGTCGCCGCCACGCCCCTTACCGTCGCCCGTCTCGTGAAGCTGGGGTACCGCGTCCAGGTGTCGGCCGGCGCCGGCGAGGCATCCCGGTTCTACGACGGCGCGTACGCGGATGCCGGCGCCGAGATCGTCGGCGACGACGAGGCGTGGCGCGCCGACATCGTGCTGCGCGTGAATCCGCCCGCGCTGGACGAGATCGGCAAGCTGAAGGACGGCGCGGTGATCGCAGGCCTGTTGAGCCCCGCACTGCGCCCGGACCTGCTGGAGGCGCTCGCCACCCGCGGCATCACCGCGCTCGCGATGGACGCGGTGCCGCGCATCTCGCGGGCCCAGTCGATGGACGTGCTGTCGTCGGCGGCGAACATCGCCGGGTACCGCGCGGTCATCGAGGCCGCCCACGCGTTCGGCCGGTTCTTCACCGGCCAGGTCACCGCGGCGGGCAAGGTGCCG
The DNA here is from genome assembly GCA_035564095.1 of Microbacterium sp. Lineage (GTDB taxonomy): Bacteria > Actinomycetota > Actinomycetes > Actinomycetales > Microbacteriaceae > Microbacterium. The sequence goes on from DATMTQ010000067.1 coordinate 2,228, forward strand.
CCGGCGAAGGTGCTGGTCGCCGGGGCCGGAGTCGCGGGGCTCGCCGCCATCGGCGCGGCATCCAGCCTGGGCGCGATCGTACGGGCGACCGACCCGCGCCCGGAGGTCGCCGATCAGGTCCGGTCGATCGGCGGCGAGTACCTCGCGGTGGATGTGGCGGTGGAGCAGTCCACCGACGGGTACGCGAAGGCGACCAGTGAGGCGTACGACCGTCGCGCGGCGGAGATCTACTCCGAGCAGGCCGCGGACGTGGACGTGATCATCACGACCGCGCTCATCCCGGGGCGGGCCGCCCCGCGCCTGATCACGGCGGCGGATGTCGCGAGCATGAAGGCCGGCAGCGTCATCGTCGACATGGCCGCCGCTCAGGGCGGCAACGTGGAGGGATCGGTCGCGGGCGAGCGCATCATCACCGACAACGGGGTGACGATCCTCGGCTACACGGACCTGGCGGGACGCTTGCCGTCGCAGGCGTCGCAGCTGTACGGCACGAACCTGGTGAACCTGCTCAGCCTGCTCACCCCGGGCAAGGACGGCCACCTCGTCATCGACTTCGACGACATCGTGCAGCGGTCGGTGACCGTGGTGCGCGACGGGCAGATCACCTGGCCGCCGCCGCCCGTGCAGGTGTCGGCCGCACCCGCGAAGGCCACTGAGCCTGTCGAAGCGCCGGCCCGGAAGCAGAAGCGCACCCTGTCGCCGGGCGCGAAGACCGGACTGGTCGTGCTGGGGATCGCGGCGCTGTTCGCGATCTGCGCGTTCGCGCCCGCGCCGCTGCCGCAGCACTTCCTGGTGCTGACCCTCGCGGTGATCATCGGGTTCTACGTGATCGGTCACGTCGCGCACGCGCTGCACACCCCGCTGATGAGCGTCACGAACGCGATCTCGGGCATCATCGTCGTCGGCGCCATGGTGCAGATCGTGGCCCCGTCCCCGGTCGTGCAGATCCTCGCCGCGGTCGCGGTGCTGCTGGCATCCATCAACGTGTTCGGCGGTTTCTCCGTCACCCGGCGAATGCTCGCCATGTTCTCGAAGGCGGGTGACCGATGAGCGTCGCCGCATCCATCGCCACCGCCGCGTACATCGTCGCGGCGCTGCTGTTCGTGCTGAGCCTGGCCGGTCTCAGCAAGCACGAGACGTCGCGGCGCGGCGTCACCTACGGCATCGTCGGCATGACGATCGCGCTCGTGGCCACCGTGATCCTCGTCATCACCGGCGCCTGGGGTGCGGGCTCGCTGGGCCTGGGCGTCACCCTGCTGGTGATCGCCGTCGCGATCGGGGCGGTGATCGGGCTGTGGCGGGCCCGCGTGGTCGAGATGACCGGGATGCCGCAGCTGATCGCCCTGTTCCACTCGTTCGTGGGACTCGCCGCCGTGCTGGTGGGCTGGAACGGGGCCCTGTTCACCGAGGGGATCGCCGCGAACCTGCTCGGCATCCACCACGGCGAGGTGTTCATCGGCGTGTTCATCGGCGGGGTCACCTTCACCGGGTCGATCGTCGCGTTCCTGAAGCTGTCGGCCCGGATGTCGTCGAAGCCGCTCATGCTGCCGGGCAAGAACGTGCTCAACGTCGGTGCGCTCGTCGTGTTCGTCGCACTCACCGTCTGGTACATCGCCGCCCCGATGTTCTGGCTGCTCGTCGTCGTCACGGTGCTCTCCCTCGCGCTCGGCTGGCACCTGGTGGCCTCCATCGGCGGCGGAGACATGCCCGTGGTCGTCTCGATGCTCAACAGCTACTCCGGGTGGGCGGCCGCCGCGGCCGGCTTCCTGCTGAACAACGACCTGCTCATCGTCACCGGGGCCCTGGTCGGCTCGTCCGGTGCGTACCTGTCGTACATCATGTGCAAGGCCATGAACCGGTCGTTCATCTCCGTCATCGCCGGCGGGTTCGGCATCGCCGCGCCGCCGAAGGACGGGGAGGAGCCCGAGGGCGAAGCCCACGAGATCGATGCGGAGGCCGTGGCCTCCCTGCTCACCCAGGCATCCAGCGTGGTGATCACCCCCGGCTACGGCATGGCCGTCGCCCAGGCCCAATACCCGGTCGCGGAACTCGCCAAGCGGCTGCGCGAGCGCGGCGTCGACGTGCGCTTCGGCATCCACCCGGTCGCCGGGCGCCTGCCCGGGCACATGAACGTGCTCCTCGCCGAGGCAAAGGTCCCGTACGACATCGTGCTCGAGATGGACGAGATCAACGACGACCTGGCATCCACGTCGGTCGTGCTCGTCATCGGCGCGAACGACACCGTCAACCCGGCCGCCGCCGAAGACCCGGGCTCACCCATCGCGGGCATGCCCGTGCTGCGGGTGTGGGAAGCCGAGAACGTCGTCGTGTTCAAGCGCTCCATGGCCTCCGGCTACGCCGGCGTCGCGAACCCGCTCTTCTACCGCGACAACGCGCAGATGCTGTTCGGCGACGCGAAGCAGAGGGTCGAGGACATCCTCAGCGCGCTCTGACCCGTCGCGCAGCGGAGGCCCCGGCATCCGTCCCGGAAGGGGCGATGTCGGGGCCTCGCCGTAGGCTGGACTCCATGCGTCTTGCCACCTGGAACGTCAACTCGATCCGCGCCCGCGTCGCCCGAACCGTCGACTTCGCGGTGCGCGAGCACATCGACGTGCTGGCGATGCAGGAGATCAAGTGCAAGCCGGAGCAGTTCCCCTACGAGCCGTTCGAGGCGGCCGGCTACGAGGTGCACGCGCACGGCCTGAACCAGTGGAACGGGGTGGCGATCGCCAGCCGTCTTCCGGTCGAGGACGTGCGCACCGCGTTCCCGGGCATGCCCGGGTTCGCCAAGGGGCACGAGGGGCCGGATGCCCCGCAGGAGGCCCGCGCGCTCGGCGCGACCATCGACGGGGTCGAGGTCTGGAGCCTGTACGTGCCGAACGGCCGTGCGCTCGACGACCCGCACTACACGTACAAGCTCGACTGGCTCGCTGCCCTGACCGACTACGCGCAGAGCACGCTCGCCTCCCGCCCCGACCTGCCGCTGAGCTTCGTGGGCGACTTCAACATCGCGCCCACCGACGAGGACAACGGCGATCCCACCGTCGTCGTCGGGGCCACGACCCACGTCTCCCCGCTCGAGCGCCGGGCGTTCCAGACGCTGCTCGACATCGGCATGGCCGACACCGTGCGCCCGCTCGTGCCGACCGGCTACACGTACTGGGACTACAAGCAGCTGCGCTTCCCCCGCAACGAGGGGCTGCGCATCGACTTCATCCTCGGCTCTCCGGCATTCGCGGGTGCCGTCACGGGTGCGGCGATCCACCGCAACGAGCGCAAGGGCGAGATCCCCAGCGACCACGTGCCGGTCGTCGTCGACCTCGACTTCGCACCTGAGGATGACGACGACCGTCCGATGTTCTGGTGACGTCCATGCGCTGAGCCGGTGCTACGAGTTCAGCGTTTCGGTCATGTCACCGGTGGTCGGGACGCCGGCGGGGGCGTAGCGCAGCTGCACGGCGCCGGCGCTCCCCGAGACGGGCGGCTCCAGCAGACGCAGCGCGGCGGGCGCGGCTCCGTCGGGGAACACCTTCTTGCCCTGGCCGAGCACGAGCGGATACACCCACAGGGTGAGCACGTCGAACAGCTGCCCGGCCAGCAGAGTCTGCACGAGGTCCACGCTGCCGATGACGTGCACGTCGGCGTGCCGCTCGCGGAGGGTCGCGATCTCGGCCGCGATGTCGGGGCCGAGCCGGGAGCTGCCCTGCCAGCCGAGGTCCGGGGTGCCGCGCGTGGCCACGTACTTCGGGATGCGGTCGAACAGCCGTCCGATGTGCCCCGCAGGGCCGGTGGTGTGGTGCGGCCAGTACCCCGCGAAGATGTCGTATGTGCGTCGGCCGAGCAGCAAGGCATCCATGGTCTGCATACCCTGATCGACCGACCGTCCCACCATCTCGTCGAACACGGGCGCCTGCCAGCCGCCCCACGGGAAGGCGCCGGACGGATCCTCCTCGGGACCTCCCGGCGCCTGGGCGACGCCGTCGAGGGTGGTGAACAGATCGATGCTGATGCGACCGGTCATGGTGTCTCCTTCCGCAGGCTCACGCCGCGAGCGCGGTGAGCCCTCCGTCGATATGGAACGTACGCGCAAACGCGTCGAGCAGGGAGGGGTCCCCGTCGATCACCTGCAGCACCTCGGCCGCAACGGCATCCTGCGGCGACAACTCCCCCGAGATCACGTGCCGGATGCCGGGGGTCGCGGCGAACACGACCTGCGGCTCGCCGTCCGGCATCCGTCCGCCCACCGGCGGGGCGGGCGGGGCGAGCTGCGTCACCGCCAGTGCGTCATCCGTCACCTGCACGCGCAGGGCGACGTCGCCGACGTGCAGCTCGTAGTCGGCCGCGGTGGCGGCATCCGGCCGGTACGCCGTGCGCAGCGCCATCGTCAGCGAGTCGGCGGTGACGACGTCCTCGGGATCGGGGTCGCCCATCGCCTGGAACCCCCACCGGCCGAGCGCGAGCACGACCGGCTCGAGCTCACGCCCGTACGGCGTGAGCTCGTAGACGAGGCCGCAGTTCATCACCGGCACGCGGCGCACGACGCCGCCCTCCTGCAGGTCCTTGAGCCGCGTGGAGAGGATGTTGGTGGGGATCTTCGGCAGCCCCTGCTTGAGGTCGGTGTAGCGTCGCGGCCCGACGAGCAGATCGCGGACGATGAGCAGCGCCCACCGTTCCCCGATCAGCTCGACGGCAGTGGTGACCCCGCAGTACTGCCCGTAGCTGCGAGCGGCCACTTACGCCTGCGCCTGCTCCGTCATGTACGCCTCGGGGCCCTTTTCGGCGGCGGCGGGGTCCATGTAGAGGAACTCGAGGATGTTGCCGTCCGGGTCCTCGAGGTCGCGGTTGTACATGAAGCCGAGGTCCGTGGCCGGACGCGGCTCGGAGCCGCCAGCGGCCAGGCCCGCTTCGATGACGGCGTCGACGTCGGCGCGGGAGTCACGGCTCATCGCCACGAGCACCTGCGCGGTGGTCTTCGCGTCGGCGACGGCCTTGTCGGTGAACGACGAGAAGAACTCGCGGCGCAGCACCATGAAGTAGACGTTGTCGTCCCACACGATGCACGCGGCGTTGTCGTCGGTGAACAGCGGATTGATGCCCGCCCCGAGGGCCGTGTAGAACGCCTTACTGCGCTCGAGGTCGTCGGTGGCGAAGTTGACGAAGATGTTCGTGCTCATGATCTCTCCCGGTTGGTGAGCCTGTCGAACTCGGTTGGTGAGCCTGTCGAACCATACTTGCAAATAACAAGCATCCTTGTCAATAGCAAGTGACGAGACACCTCGCTTCGGATGACACACCTACCCCAACCGCGTGTTTCATCCGGAACTGGGTGTCTCGGTACGCCCAGCCGGATGCCGCGACTGCGGATAGCTTGGGAGCCATGCTGCAACTCCGGGGGATCACCAAGAGCTTCGGCACGCACCGAGTGCTCGACCACGTCGGCTTCGATGTGCTGCCCGGCCGCCTCACCGGGTTCGTCGGCGGCAACGGCGCGGGAAAGACCACCACGATGCGCATCGCACTCGGGGTGCTGGCATCCGACGGCGGCGCCGTCACCCTCGCGGGCGCCGCACTCACGTCCGACGACCGCCGCCGATTCGGCTACATGCCCGAGGAACGCGGCCTCTACCCCAAGATGAAGGTCGGCGAGCACATCGCCTACCTCGCCCGCCTGCACGGGTTCGCCAAGAAGGACGCCACCGCGAAGGCCGAGGCCCTGCTCACCGAGCTCGGCCTCGGCGAGCGACTCCGGGACGACGTCGAGACCTTGTCGCTGGGCAACCAGCAGCGGGCGCAGATCGCCGCGGCGCTCGTGCACCAGCCGGAGGTGCTGATCCTCGACGAGCCGTTCTCGGGGCTCGACCCGCTCGCCGTGGACGTGGTGGCCGGGGTGCTGCAGCAGCGCGCAGCCCACGGCGCGGCGGTGCTCTTCTCGTCGCACCAGCTCGACGTGGTCGAGCGACTGTGCGACGACCTCGTCATCATCGCCGAGGGCACGATCCGGGCGACCGGCTCCACCGCGCAGCTGCGGGCGCAGCACGCCGGCCGCCGGTACGAATTGCGCACGTCGGCCGACGCCGGCTGGCTGCGCGCCGAGCGCGGCATCCAGCTGATCGAACAGACGGGCGGGCACGCCGTGTTCGACGCCGACGCGGATGCCGCGCAGCACGCGCTGCGGCAGGCTCTCACCCGCGGCGAGGTGCGCACCTTCGCGCCGCGGCATCCCTCGCTCGCCGAGATCTTCCGGGAGGTCATCCGGTGACCGCCTCCGCCCCCGCCTTCCCGAACACCGCCCAGACCGCGTGGCTCGTCGCGGAGCGCGAGATCGGCTCGAAGCTGCGCAGCAGGGTGTTCGTGGTCTCGACCCTCGTGCTCGTGCTGCTGCTGCTCGGCGGGGTGGTGTGGGGCGGTCTCACCGCCGCCAGCCCGCCCAGGACGTCCGTCGCCGTGACGAGCGCCACCGCGTACGCGGTGGGCGGCATCGACGCACTGAAGGTCACGGAGGTGGCGACCCCGCACGCCGCCGTCGCGCTCGTCCGGGACGGCCGGGTCGACGCGGCCCTGATCCCGGATGCCGCCTCCGCCGGCTTCGACTACGCGGTGATCGCGAAGACGGATGCCCCGGCCGCCCTGCTGCAGGCGCTCGCCAAGACGCCGCGGGTGCAGCTGCTCGACCACAGCGGGCGGAACAACGTGCTCCGCTACCTCGTCGCGCTCGGCTTCGGCGTCGCGTTCTTCATGGCCGCGAGCCTGTTCGGCAGCACGATCGCGCAGAGCGTGGTCGAGGAGAAGTCGACGCGCGTGGTCGAGATCCTCATCTCGGCGATCCCGGTGCGCACGCTCCTGACCGGCAAGGTCATCGGCAACACGATCCTCGCGATGGGACAGATCCTGCTGCTGGTCGCGGTCACCGCAGTCGGGCTGGGGATCACCGGGCAGGGAGCCGTGCTCGCGGGGCTCGCCGGCCCCCTCGCCTGGTTCGCGGTGTTCTTCCTGTTCGGCTTCGTGCTGCTGGCCGCGCTCTTCTCGGCCGCGGGCGCGATGGTGTCCCGCCAGGAGGACGTCGGCGCGACGATCGCCCCGCTGTCGATGCTGATCCTGCTGCCGTACGTGCTCGTGCTCGTCTTCAACGGCAACCCGACGGTGCTGGGGGTGATGTCGTACGTGCCGTTCTCCGCGCCCGTCGCGATGCCGCTGCGCCTCTACCTCGGCGAGGCGCACGCGTGGGAGCCGGTGGTGTCGCTCGTCATCCTCGCCGCCACGTGCGCGGTGGCGATCCGCATCGGCTCGCGCATCTACCGCAACTCCCTGCTGCGGATGGGCGCACGCGTGAAACTCGCCGAAGCCCTCGCCCGCGGTCGCTGAACGGCGGTCACCGGCCGAGGAGGTCGGCGGCGCGCACCAGCGCGAGGTGCGAGAACGCCTGGGGCGTGTTGCCGACGTGGCGACGGTGCTCGACGTCGTACTCCTCGCTGAGCAGGCCGACGTCGTTCGCGAGGCCGCACAGGCGCTCCATGAGCGCGGTGGCATCGTCGCGCCGCCCGCTCGCGGCGTACTGCTGCACCAGCCAGAACGAGCACGCCAGGAACGGATGCTCGTCGCCGTCGAGCCCGTCGACCCCGGAGTCCGTGCGGTAGCGGCGCAGCAGGCCGTCGCGCATCAGCGTGCGTTCGATCTCGGCGACGGTGGCGAGCATGCGCGGGTCGTCGGCTGCGCAGTAGCCGACCTGCGGGATCAGCAGCAGGGAGGCATCCACCTCGGTCGTCGCGTCGTGCTGCACGAAGCGTCCCTCGGCCACCCCGTGCGCGTCGATCTGCTCGCGCAGCGTGTCACGTCGCCGACGCCACTGGTCGACCGGGCCGCTGAGCCCGTGCTCCTCGACGGCGCGGATGCCGCGGTCGAACGCCGCCCACATCATGACCCGCGAGTGGGTGAAGTGGCGAGGCTCGCCGCGGATCTCCCAGATGCCGTTGTCCGGCTCGTCGAGGTGCTCGCCCGTGTGCCGCAGCAGCGCCCGCTCCATCGGCCACGAGTAGTGCGACTCCTCGAGTCCGGCATCCCGCGCGGCGGCCAGGGCGAGCATCACCTCGCCGACCACGTCCGCCTGATACTGCCCGGAGGCGCCGTTGCCGACGCGCACCGGAGCGGCACCGTCGTAGCCGGGCAGCGACGCGAGCTCTCGCTCGCCGATCTCGCGCTCACCCGCGATGCCGTACACGATCTGCATGTCGGCCGCATCCCCGGCGATGGCACGCAGCAGCCACTCCCGCCAGTGGTGCGCGACGCCGACGAAGCCGTGCTCGAGGAGCGCCTGCAGGGTGAGGGCGGCATCCCGCAGCCACACGTACCGGTAGTCCCAGTTGCGCGCGCCGCCGAACTGCTCCGGCAGCGAGGTCGTCGGCGCGGCCACGATGCCGCCCGTGTCGCGATGGCTGAGGGCGCGCAGCACCAGCAGCGACCGCACGACCTCCTGCTCGAAGGGGCCTTCGTGGTCGATGCGCTCCGCCCATTCCTCCCACCAGGTGCGGGTGGAGGAGTGCGCAGCGTCCGCATCGAGCGGCGCCGGCGCCTTGCGATGGGACGGATGCCACGTCAGGACGACGTCCACGTGCTCGCCGGCCCGGACCGTGACCTCGCCCCGGTGGCGATGGTCGTCGGCGCGCAGCTCGGCGCCGCGCACGACGAGCGCGTCGGGCCCGGCGATCGCGGTGAGCTCGGGCTCGTCGCGGGTTCCCGTCTGCCTCATCCACGGCAGGGAGCGGGCATAGTCGAACCGCACGCGCAGTTCGTGGTCGAAGACGACCTCGCCGCTGATGCCGACCACGCGTCGCAGCACGTCGATGCGGCGGATGGCATCGCGACGGTGGGGGTCGACCGGCATCACGTCGTGCACCTCGGCGACTCCGGTCGGCGTCTCCCATCGGGTGACGAGCAGGAAGGTGTCCCCGTCATAGCGTCGCGTCGCTGTCGCGTCGGGGTCCGCCGGTCGCAGGCTCCACCGGCCGTGGTCGGGACCCCCGAGGATCGCGCCGAACACCGAGGGCGAGTCGAAGCGCGGAACGCACAGCCAGTCGATGCTGCCCTCGCGGGAGACCAGGGCGGCGGTGCGGCAGTCGCTGAGCAGGGCATAGTCCTCGATCGGGGTCACCACGACCGTCAGCGTAGTCCGGGCATCCGACCTCAGGCGGGTGAAACCTTCGCCTGTCTGGGAATAGCGCTCAGGTGCATGCGGTTGCATGGGCGTGGGCCGACGGCGTCCCGACAACCCTCCCCCTGCTGAAAGGCAAACGCATGAGCATCGCCATCGACCGCACGGCCGACACCGAGGCCCCCATCATCGACGTGCTCGCCGAGCGCTGGAGCACCCGCGTCTTCGACACGACCTCGGTCATCGACGAGGCCGCGCTGGCGAGCGCCCTCGAGGCCGCCCGCTGGGCGCCCACCGCCGCGAACACGCAGCCGTGGCGCGTGATCGTGGCTCGTCGCGGCAGCGCTGCGCATGCGAAGGTGCTCGAGAGCCTCATGGGCTTCAACGCCTCGTGGGCCGGCGACGCCGGCGCGCTCGTCGTGTTCGTCGCCGAGACCACGCGCGACGGCGAGCCGATGATCTGGGCCCAGTACGACACCGGCCAGGTCGCCGCGCACTTCACGGTCCAGGCGCACGCCGCGGGTCTGTCCACCCACCAGATGGGCGGCTTCGACCGTGCCGCCATCAGCGCCGGCTTCGGCCTGTCCGCGGACTTCACCCCGGTCACCGTCATGGCGGTCGGCGAGCTCGGCGACATCCGCACCGCGTCGGAGGAGCTGCAGCGGCGCGAGACCGCGCCCCGCGAGCGCCGCGCCGTCGCCGACTCGGTCATCGTGAACGACTGAGCATCCCCCGCGCTCGCTGACCGGGCGAAGCGACTCCCCGGTCGTTGAGCGAGGAGCGAAGCGACCGGGAGGCGATCACCCGGTGTGGCGGGCGAGCAGGTTCCGGGCCGCCTCGGAGTGGTGCGCGATGAGCTGCGGCACGTCGAGCCCGACGATCGCGCCGTCGACGACCCGCCACGTGCCGCCGACCATGACGCGGTCGGCCTTGTCCGCCCCGCACAGCACGATCGCGGCGAGCGGGTCGTGGCTGCCCGAGAAGCGCAGCTCGTCGAGCGTGAACATCGCCAGGTCCGCCTGCTTGCCGACCTCGAGCGTGCCGATGTCGGCGCGGCCGAGCACCCGCGCCGAGCCCTGCGTGGCCCAGTCGAGAGCGCGCTGCGGCGTGATGGACGCCGCACCGTAGCGCAGGCGCTGGAGGTACAGGGCCTGCCGCACCTCCTGGATCATGTTGGACGCGTCGTTCGAAGCCGATCCGTCCACCCCGATGCCGACCGTGACGCCGGCATCCTCGAGCTCGATGCCCCGGGCGATGCCCGACGCGAGCCGCATGTTCGACATCGGGCAGTGCGCGACGGATGCCCCGGCCGCACCGAGGCGCCGGATCTCGCTGTCGTCGAAGTGGATGCCGTGCGCCAGCCAGGTGCGATCGGTCAGCCAGCCCACCGACTCGAGGTAGTCGACCGTGCGCAGCCCGAACATCTCGCGGCAGAAGTCCTCCTCGTCGATCGTCTCGGCGAGGTGGGTGTGCAGGCGCACGTCCAGCCGGTCGGCGAGCACCGCGGTCTCGCGCATCAGCTCGGTGGTCACCGAGAACGGCGAGCACGGCGCCAGGCCGATCTGCACGAAGGCGCCGTCGCCGCGCTCGTGGTAGGTGTCCACCAGGCGCTCGCTGTCGGCGAGGATGACGTCGGCGTCCTGCACCGTGCGCTGCGGGGGCAGGCCGCCGTCCTCCTCGCCGAGCGACATCGAGCCGCGCGTGAGCGTGGCGCGCATGCCGAGCCTGCGGACCACGTCGACCTGCACGTCGATGCCCTCGTCGAGTCCGGTCGGGAAGAGGTAGTGGTGGTCGGCGGCGGTGGTGCAGCCGGACAGCAGCAGCTCGGCGAGCGCGACCGTGGTCGCGAGCTCCAGATCACGCGGGGTGAGCCCGGCCCACAGGCCGTACAGGCCCTTCAGCCAGGGGAACAGCTCGGCCGAGACGACCGGTGTCCAGGCGCGGGTGAGGGTCTGGTAGAAGTGGTGGTGCGTGTTGACGAGCCCCGGCGTGACGACGTGACGGGAGGCGTCGTACACCTGGTCGTACGGCGTCGCCGGGGTGGTGCCCGAGGCCACCGTCTCGACGATCCGGCCGCCCTGGACGACGAGGCCGCCGCCGGCGTCGACACCGGCGGGGACGTGGACGGCGAGTGGATTCTTCAGCCAGAGAGCGGACTGCGCGGCGGTGGACGGGAATGCTGCGGACATCGAGCGGACTCCTCGGATCAGGGGCCGACCCGGTGCCGGCCTCAACGGGGCCAGCTCAATCCGCCTGTCTGCTGATCCAGGACTCCGCGCGCACGCGGTCGCCCTCCATGGATATCAGGGCCGGATGCCCCGCGTCAACGCGCCGACGGCGGGTTGTCCTCGGGGTGCATCACGATCACGAGCGACGTGGATTCCCCGTCCGGGTCGGGGGCGCGCGCCGCGTACTCCTCGAGCAGGTCGCGGATGCGCTGCTCGAGCTCGGCCTTGTGGTCGGCGTCGAGCCGCAGCCCGAGCCAGCTGACGTGCACCGCTTCGGGGTCGACGCCCTCCAGCTGCTGGCGCATCGTCTCGATCAGCACGACCGACTGGTTCGCGACGCGGGGAGCGTGCCACGACAGTCCCGTCGCGAGGTACGGGACCTCGCGCGCGCCCCGGGCGCCCACCCGCTCGTCCTGCGCGGCCAGCATCCCGGCGTCGACGAGCGTGCGGACGTGATGCAGCATCGTGCCGGGATTCACGTCGAGCAGCTGCGCGATCTCCTTGTTGGTGCGCGCCTCGAAGCGGCACAGGCGCAGGACGCGCAGCCGCAACGGCGAACTCAGGGCGCGCGCCGCCTTCTCCGCCCAGGCCGCATCGTCCGCCGCATCCGTCATGCCGATACCGTAACCGAGTGATTGACAGATCTCAATCGCTCGCCCACACTGATTGACATGTCTCGATCACTCGATCCCGAGGGCGAGGTGGTGGCCGAGGTCCGCGCGGGCTCGCTGTGGCACGACCGCAACTTCCTCACGATGTGGAGCGGTCAGGCCCTCAGCCAATTCGGCGAGCAGGTGTCGCTCCTGGGCATCCCGGTGCTCGCGGTCGTGCTGCTGCAGTCGACCGCGTTCGAGGTGGGCGTGCTGGATGCCGCGGGGCTTGCCGCCTTCCTGCTCATCGGGCTGCCGGCGGGCGCCTGGATCGACCGGATGCGCAAGCGGCACGTCATGATCGCGGCCGACGTCGTGCGCGCGCTGGCGCTGGCATCCATCCCGGTGCTGTGGGCGCTCGGCGTACTGCACATCTGGCAGCTGTACGCGGTCGCGTTCGTGATCGGCGTCGCCACCGTGTTCTTCGACGTCTCGTACCAGAGCGTCATCCCCTCGCTCGTGCGTCACGACCAGATCGCCGAGGCCAACGGCAAGCTGGAGGCCACCGCGCAGGTGGCGCACCTCACCGGCCCCGCCATCGCGGGCGGACTCATCGGTCTGGTGTCGGCGCCGTTCGCGATGATCACCACGGCGTGCACGTACGCGGCGTCCTTCGCGGCGCTGGCGTTCACGCGCGACCACGAGCGGCCCCGTCCCGCGCACGAGCACGAGCCGCTGCGGCGCGAGATCGCCGAGGGCCTGCGGTGGGTGTTCGGCAACCCGGCGCTGCGGCGCATCGTCGGCACCACCAGCACGTCGAACCTGTTCAACACGATCTCGGTGACGATGCTGCCGATCTTCCTGCTGCGGGAGCTCGGCATGAGCGCCGCCACGATGGGCGTGATCCTGTCGCTCGGCGCAGTGGGCGGCGTGCTCGGTGCGATCGCGACCCCGCACCTCGTGCGCCGGCTCGGCGAGGGGCCGGCGATCCCGATCAGCGCGATCTCGTTCAGCGTCGTGGCCGTGGTCCTGCCCGTCGCGGCGATGGTGCCGTCGATCGCCTTCGGGCTGCTGGTGGTGCAGGGGTTCGTGATGAGCTTCACGGTGCTCGTCTACAACATCACCCAGGTGACCTTCCGGCAGCGGATCACGCCGCCGCGCCTGCTCGGCCGCATGAACGCGTCGATCCGGTTCGTGGTGTGGGGCGTCATGCCGATCGCCTCGCTGGTGGCCGGGGGCCTCGGCACCTGGCTCGGCATCGTGCCGACCATGTGGATCGGGGCGATCGGCCAGCTGGCATCCGCGCTGTTCGTGGTGATCGGGCCCTTCTGGGCGATGCGCGAGCTGCCGGCGGGGTCCGAGACCCCGGTCTGACCCGCCTGACTGCACGTCAGTCCTCCTCGGCCGGCGGAACGGCCGGGACGCGCGAAGTCCGGTGACGCCAGCGCAGGATGCCCCACACGACGGCCGCGACGATGACGGCGATCACGAGCCACGGAAGCAGGAACCCGACCGCCACGACGATGCCGTCGAACACCGCCACCAGTCCGTTCCAGCCCGCGGTGAAGCCGTCGCCGAAGCCCGTGGGGGTGGCCTGTGCGGGGGCGGGCGCGCGCACGAGGGTCACGGTCAGGCTCGACAGCGACACCTGGTTCTCGAGCGTCGTCAGCTGCTGCCGTGCGGATTCGAGGTTCGCCTGCCGCTGCTCCAGGGCGCTCTCGGCGGCGATGAGGTCGGCGACGCTGCCGGACTTGCGCATGAGTTGGGTGAGCCGGGTGACGGATGCCTGCAGCGCGTCGATCTGCGCACGGAGATCGATCGCCTGGGTGGTGACGTCCTGCTGGGAGATCGAGCTCGCCTGCACGGTGCCGACCGCCGACAGGGCGCTGATCGCCGCGGTGAGCTGAGCGGCCGGGACGCGCACCGTGATGGTGCCGTTCTGGACGGCGGAGCCGCCGGCCGCACCGCGGACCGCCTCGGGAGTCGGCAGGGGGCCGCCGTTGTCGCCGATGCTCATCGACTCGACGTACCCGCCCCGCTTCTGCGCGGCGGCGGCGATCTTCTGCGCCGCGGCGGCGACGTCGTCGACCTGCACGGTGGCCTGCGCCGTCGCGAC
>DATMTQ010000068.1:0-1976 GCA_035564095.1 Microbacterium sp.
GCACGGCGTGTCGCGTGCAAAGTTCGTGTACTCGACGGGGGGACGGGAGGTCAGACGAGGGCGAGGACGGACGCGGGGTCGGAGAGGATGCGGCCGACGTCGGCGAGGAAGCGCGAGGCCTGCTCGCCGTCCACGATCCGATGGTCGAAGGTCAGCGCGAGCGTGAGCACCTCCCGCAGCGCGATGCCTCCGTCGTGCTCCCACGGCTGTCGCCGGACGGCTCCGACGGCGAGGATGGCGGCCTCGCCGGGCGTGAGGATGGGCGTCCCCGCATCCACACCGAACACTCCCACGTTCGTGATCGTGATCGTGCTGCCGCTCAGGTCGGCCGGGGCCGTACGCCCCGCGCGAGCGGTCTCGGCGAGCTTCCTGATCGCGTCAGCGAGGTCGCCGAGCGTCATCCGGTCGGCATCCCGGATGACGGGCACCAGCAGGCCGCGCGGGGTCGCTGCGGCCATCCCGAGGTGCACGTACTCCGCCTGGACGATCTCGTTGCTCGCCTCGTCCCAGCGCGAGTTCACCTCGGGGGTGCGGCGGATGGCCAGCAGCAGCGACTTCGCGACCACCGCGGTCAGGCCAGGGCGCGCCTCGGCGAACTCCGGACGCGCCCGCAGCCGTGCGACGAGCTCGGTCGTCGGTGTGACATCCACCGTCAGGAAGACCGTCGCCTGGGGCGCGCCGAACGCGCTGCGCACCATGGCGTCGGCGGTCGCCTTGCGCACGCCGCGGATCGGGATGCGCTTCTCGCGCGACGCCGCGCCCGTGCCGGCCGGGCCGGTGGCCGTCGCCGAGGTCTCGATCGGCGTGGTCGCGATTGGACTGGTCGCATCCCGCTTGCCCGCGTACGCCTCGACATCGGTGCGGGTGATGAGCCCGCGATCACCCGAACCGGACACCGAGGCCAGGTCGATGCCCAGCTCGCGGGCGAACTTGCGCACCGGAGGGGTCGCGCGCGGCCGCTCGGCCAGAGCCGTCGGTGCCGCCGCTGCAGCGCTCGACGCGACCGCGACGCCGACACGCTGCCGTCCTTCCTGCGCCAGCCCCGGGCGTGCCCGCCGCGCCGGGCGGGCCTGCGACTCGGGCCGTGCGCCGTACCCGACCAGCGTCGGTTCGCGCCCGTCCGGTGCGGCCGCAGCCTGGCTCGACTCTGCCGAGGCATGGGCCGCATCCGCATCCTCGCCCGACGCATCCTCAGCCTGGCCAGCCGCATCCGCCACCTGAGCCGACGCATCCCCCACCTGGGCCGGCTCGGCAGGCACCGTAGGAGCGTCCTCGAGCGGCACATCCGCATCCACCTCGAACGCGACCAGCGGCTCCCCCACCGCCACCGTCACTCCCGGCTCGACGAACAGCTTCGACACCCGGCCCTCGTACGGAGCCGGAAGCTCCACGAGTGCCTTGGCGGTCTCGACCTCGGCGATGATCTGGTTGAGGTGCACGGTGTCGCCCACCGCGACCTTCCAGGCGACGAGCTCCGACTCGGTGAGACCCTCGCCGAGATCCGGCAGGGCGAACTGCTTGACCGCCATCAGTCCTCCACCCCGGTCAGCGAGTTGGGCCGGTCCATGGCGCGGTCGATGCCGTCCAGGATGCGGTCCAGGTCCGGCAGATGCGCGGACTCGAGCCGGGCGGGCGGGTACGGGATGTCGTGCCCGGTCACGCGCACCGGCGCGTGCTCCAGGTGATAGAAGCACCGTTCGGTGATGGAGGCGGAGATCTCGGCCGCGAGGCCGCCGGACAGCGCGGCCTCATGGGTGACGACGAGGCGGCCGGTGCGCTTCACCGACGCGACCACCGTGTCCAGGTCGAGCGGCGACAGCGAGCGCAGGTCGATGACCTCGACCGAGACGCCCTCGTCCCCGGCTGCCAGGGCAGCATCCCGCGCGAGCTGCACCAGGCCGCCGTACGTGACCAGGGTGACGTCCGTGCCCTCGGTAAGCACCCGGGCGGTGCCCATCGGGCGGGCGTCGGCCAGC
>DATMTQ010000069.1:0-3133 GCA_035564095.1 Microbacterium sp.
CCGGAAAGTGGTGCTTTTCGTCAGGGACTACCGCCCACCGGTCAGTTGCCCGGGATCCGAGCCAGGATCGCCCCGAGGTCCAGCCCCGCGGGCAGGGTGCCGAGGGCCCCGCCCCAGTCGCGGGCGAGGCGGGTGGCGCAGAAGGCATCGCCCACGGCCGAGGGCGAGTGACGCAGCAGCAGGCCGCCCTGGAAGACCAGCGCGATCTGCTCGACGACCCGCCGCGCACGCAGCTCGATGTCGTCGAAGGTGGTGAGCTCCTTCTTCAGCGCCGCCAGGGCGTCGTCGTACCGAGGGTCGAGGCCGGCGGCCAGCTCCGCCTCGGCGAAGAAGGCGTCCAGCGACTCCGGCTCGCGGCCGATCGCGCGCAGCGCGTCGAGCGCGGCGACGTTGCCGGAGCCCTCCCAGATCGAGAGCAGCGGCATCTCGCGGTAGATCCGGGCGAGGTCGAAGTCCTCGGTGTAGCCGTTGCCACCCAGGCACTCCAGCGCCTCTCCGGCGGCGACGGGGGCGCGCTTGCACACGTAGTACTTGGTCGCGGCGAGCGCGAGCCGGCGGACCGCCGCCTCGCCCGCATCCCCCCGGATCGCGCGGTCGTTGGCCCCGGCCAGCCGCAGCATCGCGGTGGTCGCCGCCTCCGACTCGATCTGCAGATCGGCGAGCACGTTGCGCATCAGCGGCTGGTCGATGAGCGCCTTCCCGAAGGCGCTGCGGTGCCGCGCGTGGTGGGCGGCCTGCGCGAGCGCCGACCGCATCCCCGCCGACGAGCCGATCACGCAGTCGAGCCGGGTCATGTTGACCATCTCCACGATGGTCTTCACGCCGCGCCCCTCCTCGCCGACCAGCCAGCCGATCGCGTCGTCGTACTCGATCTCGGAGGAGGCGTTGGACCGGTTGCCCATCTTCTCCTTGAGCCGCTGGAAGCGGATCGGGTTCGCGTCCCCGCCCGGCAGCACCCGCGGCAGCAGGAAGCACGAGAGCCCGCCCGGTGCCTGGGCCAGGGTGAGGAACATGTCCGACATCGGCGCGGACGTGAACCACTTGTGGCCGCGGATCACGTAGGTGCCGTCGGCGGCCCCGTCGATGGGCAGAGCAGTCGTCGTGTTGGCGCGTACGTCGGACCCGCCCTGCTTCTCGGTCATCGACATGCCGGCGATCAGCCCGCGCTTGGTCGCCGGGTCGCGCAGCCCGAAGTCGTAGACGCGGTTGGTGAGCAACGGCTCGAACCGCTCCGAGAGCTCCGCGTTGGCGCGGAGGGCCGGCACCACGGCGTACGTCATCGAGATGGGGCAGCCGTGGCCCGCGTCGACGTTCCAGACCGCGAACTTCGCGGCCCGCGCGACGTGCGCGCCCGGCCGGTCGTCGGCCCACGGCGCGGCGTGTACGCCGTGGGTGACGGCGGCCTCCATCAGCTGGTGGTACGCCGGCACGTACTCCACCTCGTCGATGCGCTCGCCGGTGCGGGAGAAGGTGTGCAGCACCGGCTTGACCCGCTCGGCCCAGCGGCCGCGGTCGATCCACTCCGCGCTGCCCGCCATCCGGCCGAGCTCGTGGATCTCGTCGAGCGCCCAGCCGGCGCCCTCGCGCTCGACACCCTCGAGCAGCACCGGGTCGTCGGCGGTGTCGTGGCCCACCATGGGCGGGACCTGGTTGAACACCTCGTGCGTCGTCATGTCGATCATCCCTTGTTCGTCGAGGATCCGAAGTCGTCGTACGGCGCGCTGTCGCGCTCCTGCACCGCCTGCTTGAAGCCGACGTCCATCGCGCGCTGGGCGAAGGAGTAGCCCTCGCGGGTGTGGCGGGAGATGCCGTCGAAGACGGTGCTGATCATCTGGCTGTTCTGGACGCCCTGGGCGAGCAGCGCGGAGTTCAGTGCGAGCTTGACCATCATCAGCTGGTTGAGCGGCATCGCGGCGATGCGCTGCAGCAGGTTCTCGGTGCGCGCGTCGAGGTCCTCAGGCTCGGGCGCCTCGATCGCCAGCCCCCACTCCAGCGCCTCGCGTCCCGAGAGGGTGTCGCCGGTGAACAGGAGCCGCTTGGCCCGCTGGTCGCCGAGCCGGTGCGCCCACAGGCCGGCGCTCGGCACGCCCCAGACCCGCGTCGGCGGGTAGCCGATCTTCGCGTCGGCAGCGATCAGGATCTGGTCGCAGTGCAGCGCGATGTCGGTGCCGCCGGCCACGCAGAAGCCGTGGATCTTGGCGACCGTCGGCTTGGTGGAGTGGAGGAGAGAGGCGTACCCGCGCGTGAAGCGGCTCATCATCGCGTAGTCGACCATCGGGTCCCACTGCTTCGCGGGGTCGTGGTTCGGGATCGCCTGCTCCGCGAACGCACCGAGGTCGTACCCGCCGCAGAAGCCCTTGCCCCGCCCGCTCACGACGATCACGTGCACCCGCGGGTCGAGGTCGGCCCGCTCGACGGCGTGGGCCAGATCGCGCGGGGTGTCGAGGGTGATCGCGTTGCCGTGCTCGGGTCGGTCGAAGGTGATCCGCGCGATCCGGCCGTCGACCTCGTAGGTCAGCGTCGCGTAGGTCGTGTCCGCGTCGTCGAGCGGCATCCCGGCGTACGCCGAGTCGGCACCCTCGAGCGCTGACCTGCGCCACGGCGCTGCGTCTGTCATACCGCGACGTTACAACTATGATGACAACCGTGTCGAGATCTGTAGCGCCGACTCTGTCCGCGCGGTCGGTGGTCCTCAGCCTGCTGCTCGGCTCCCACCCGCATCGGATGAGTCCCGCTGCGCTGACCCGCGCGGGCGAGCACTTCGGCATCCCCGCCTCGACGATGCGGGTCGCACTGACCCGCGCCGTGGCGGCCGGGGACCTGGTGCGGACCGACCCTCCGACAGGCTCAGGACAGGCGGCGTACTACGTGCTCGGCGAGCGGCACGTCCGCCGCCAGCGCCGCCAGGACGAGGCCGTCGACGATGCCGAGACGCCGTGGGACGGCACCTGGGAGATGGCGATCGTCGTCGTCGCAGGCCGCTCGGGGGCCGACCGCGCGGCGCTGCGGGAGCTGTTGTCGGCGTACCGTCTCGGCGAGCTGCGCGAGGGGGTCTGGACCCGGCCGGCGAACCTCCGCCGCCCCCGCGGGTACGCCGAGGAGCCGGTCCTGCGCACCTTCGACTCCACGCCCG
>DATMTQ010000070.1:0-3145 GCA_035564095.1 Microbacterium sp.
CTTCGTCATGCGGTCAGCGCTTCGCGAGACCGCGGTTGATCTGGCGAGCCCACAGCGGGCCGCGGTAGAGGAACGCCGTGTAGCCCTGCACGAGATCGGCGCCGGCATGAAGCCGTTCCCGCACGTCGGCGGCGGTCTCGACTCCGCCGACGGAGATCACCGCGAATTCCGCCGGCACACTCGCGCGCACGAGGCGCAGGACCTCCAGTGCGCGCGCCTTGAGCGGCGCTCCGGACAGCCCGCCGGCCCCCGCGGCATCGATGACGGCACGGTCCGTGACGAGGTTGTCACGCGCGATCGTCGTGTTCGTCGCGATGAGACCGGCAAGCCCCAGCTCGACGGCGAGCCGCGAGATCGCGACGACCTCGTCGTCGGGCAGGTCGGGGGCGATCTTCACGAGCAGCGGCGTCTGCCCGGAGGCATCCCGCACGGCCTCGAGCAGCGGCCGCAGCGTCTCCACCGCCTGCAGTCCGCGCAGTCCGGGCGTGTTCGGGGAGGACACGTTCACGACCAGATAGTCCGCCAGGGGCGCGAGCAGGGTGGCGCTGCGCACGTAGTCGGCGGTGGCATCCGCGACCTCGACGACGCGGCTCTTGCCGATGTTCACCCCGATGCGCATGCGCGTGCCGCGGCGGCGCAGCCTCCGCAGGCGCGCCGCGGCCGCCTCGGCGCCCTGGTTGTTGAAGCCCATGCGGTTGACCACGGCGCGATCCGGGATGAGCCGGAACAGGCGCGGGCGCGGATTGCCGGGCTGCGGGATCGCGGTGACCGTGCCGATCTCGACGTGGCCGAACCCGAGCGCGGCGAGTCCCTGTACGCCGAGGACGTCCTTGTCGAACCCGGCCGCGACGCCGAACGGCGAGTCGAAGTCGAGGCCGAGCGCGCGCGTGCGGGTGCGCAGCGACGTGTCGGGGCGGGTCAGCGCCCGGGCCGCCCACGAGAACGGCGGAACGCCGAGCACGCGGATCACGCGCATGGCGGCATGGTGGGCGGACTCGGGGTCCATGCGGGACAGGACCGTCCGGAACAGCAGCGGGTACATCGTCGACAGGCTACCCGGCCGCGGGTTCCGGCGCCGACTCGGGCCGTTCGTGATCGGCGCGCAACTGTGCGATCACGGCCTCGAAGTCCTCGAGCGACTCGAACGCCTGGTAGACGCTCGCGAAGCGCAGATAGGCGACCTCGTCGAGCTCGCGCAGGGGCCCCAGGATCGCCAGGCCGATCTCGTTCGTGTCGATCTGCGAGGCGCCGGTCTGCCGCACCGTCTCCTCGACGGTCTGGGCGAGCACGGCCAGGTCGGAGTCGGTCACCGGGCGACCCTGGCACGCCTTGCGCACGCCGGCCGCCACCTTGTCGCGGCTGAACTGCTCGGTCACGCCGCTGCGCTTGACGACGTACAGGCTCGCGGTCTCCACGGTGGTGAACCGGCCTCCGCACTGCGGGCACTGGCGCCGGCGACGGATGCTGAGGCCGTCGTCGCTCGTACGCGAGTCGATGACGCGGGAGTCAGGATGACGGCAGAAGGGACAGTGCATGCGGCGTCAGCCTTCGAACCGGGCCGTGATCGCCTCGCCGTGCGCCGGGAGCGCCTCGGCCTCGGCGAGCGCGACGATGGCGTCCCGCACCTCGGAGAGGGCGGCGCGGTCGTACTCGATGACCTGCTGCGGGCGCAGGAAGGTGGCCGCCGACAGCCCGGACGCGTACCGGGCCTGGCCGCCGGTCGGCAGCACGTGGTTGCTGCCGGCGAGGTAGTCGCCGAGGCTCACCGGCGAATGCGCGCCGACGAAGACGGCACCGGCGTTGCCGAACTCCTCCGGCCGCGGGTCGTCAAGGTGGAGTTCGAGGTGCTCGGGTGCGTAGGCGTTGCTGAACGCCGTCGCAGTCTCCCGGTCGTCGACCAGCACGATGGCGGACTGCGGGCCGGCGAGCGCGGCCTTGACGCGCTCGCTGTGCCGGGTGGCATCCGCCATCGCCTCGACGTGCCGCGCGACGGCGTCGGCGAGCTCGACGGAGTCGGTCACGAGCACGGCCGCGGCCTGCTCGTCGTGCTCGGCCTGGCTGATGAGGTCCGCGGCGACGAGACGCGCGTCGGCCGTGCGGTCGGCGACGATGAGGATCTCGGTCGCGCCGGCTTCGGCGTCCGTTCCGACGCGGCCGGCGACGGCGCGCTTGGCCGCGGCGACGAAGTTGTTGCCCGGACCCGTGACGACGTCGACCGGATCGAGCCCGAGGGATGCCACGCCGTACGCGAACGCCCCGATCGCGCCGGCACCCCCCATGGCGTACACCTCGTCGACGTCCAGCAGCCGCGCCGCGGCGAGGATCACGGGATGCACGCGCCCGTCGAATTCGCGCTGCGGCGGGGAGGCCAGGGCGACCTGCTGCACGCCCGCGACCTGGGCCGGCACGACGTTCATGACGACGCTCGAGGGGTAGACCGCCTTGCCGCCGGGCACGTACACGCCGACGCGTCGCACCGGCTGCCACCGCTGCGACACCCGGGCGCCGGGCGCCAGCACGGTGGTGGACGGCGGCGGGACCTGCGCGGCGGATGCCTCGCGCACCCGGACGATCGCGGCCTCGAGTGCGCCCCGGACGATCGGGTCGAGGGTCTCGAGCGCGTCGTCGAGGTGGGAGGCGGGCACGCGGATGGCGTGGCCGGCGGCACCGTCGAACTGCTCGGCCTGCTCGCGCAGGGCGTCCTCGCCGCGGCGTGCCACGTCGTCGACGATGCGTGCGGCGGCGGCGAAGGCCTCGGCCCGGGCGGCCTCGGCCCGGGGGACGGAGTCGAGCAGCTCGGCGAGCGAGAGGGTGCGTCCGCGAAGATCGATGGTGCGCATCAGCCCCGGGTCACCCCCGACACGTCGCGCAGGTAGCCGACGCGGCCGTCGTCGTGGCGGACGACGAACACGTCGCCGCGCTCCTCGATGACCAGGGCCCAGGCGGTCGGGCCGACGTAGAACAGGGTCTTGCCGGAGGCGTCCACGACCGGACGCTGCTCGGGCACGAGCGCCCAGAACGCCTGCGACACCGTCGGGACGGCGACGGTCTCCGCCTCGACGGAGGGTGCATCCATCACCGTGGTGTCGGCGGGGGCCTCGCGAGCCGGTTCGGGCTCGCGCGGCGCCGGGACAGACTCCGGCGG
>DATMTQ010000071.1:0-3655 GCA_035564095.1 Microbacterium sp.
GGGCCTCGCTCCCCCTGATTTCTCGCTCCGCTCGAAATCACTTTTCAGAGTGGCCGGACGTGTGCGGTACACGGACCTGAGAGATTGGCGGGGAGGCTTGCTCCTTCGGTGTCCGAGGCATTCGCCCGGACTCTCCCGCACACGTCATGTGGCCTGTCTTCAATTGCGGGGCCAGTCTACCGGGCGGGATGCCGCATCCGCATCACTCCGACGTGCAGTGCCCGGTCGACACGGGCGCCGTCAGCGAGACTGCCTTCGAGACCACCGGCCTGAGCATGGCACTGGTCATGGCGTATCCGCGGCCGGGGTCCTTCTGGTCCCGGGCGAACGTGATGCCGGCCACTGTCCCCGCGCCGGTGAGCAGCGGGCCGCCGGAATCGCCGGGGTGCACGACGGACGCCAGCGCGTAGATGTCGCGCACGGCACCGCCGTGGTCGTAGATGTCCGGCACCCGCACGTGGCCGACGGACTCGACGCGGGCATCCACGGTCGTGTACGGGCCGCCGAACGGGTAGCCCGAGACGACGGCCGCGGCGCCCGCACCGAGCGTGGACGTGAGCCGCAGCGGCGTCGCGCCCATGCCGGGCACGCGGATGACGGCGATGTCGTCCTCCGGGTCGAAGTAGACGACCTTGCCGTCCAGCGCCCCGCGCCCGGGCAGTTCGACCACGGGCGCCGTCACCCCCGCGACGACGTGCGCATTGGTCATGATCTCGTTGGACGCCACCGCGAACCCGGTGCCGGTGAGGCTCTCACCACAGGCGTAGGCCGTGCCGCTGATGCGGGCCACGGACGCGGACGCGCGCTGCACGTCGGGGTCGGAGAGGCTGATCGGCGCCTGCGGAGCCGCGGGCTGCGGCTCCAGCAGCGTGCCGAGAGAGGGGATGCCGCCGGCGACCACGGTGCCCCGCAGCTGGGCGATGCCCGCCTGGATCGGACTCGGGATGAGGTCGTCGATGGTGCGCAGCACGCGCGAGGAGGCCACCGCGGAGGACACCGTCGGGATGCCGGTGGTGGCGATCGTGGTTCCCACGAGCGACACCGCGAGGGCTGCGATCACGAGGCTCGCGGCCGCCCCCAGGATGCGGTCGACCACGCGCAGCGGCGTCGCGCGGTCGACACCCCGGCGCACGGTCGCGCCCAGCGCCGACCCGACGGAGGTGCCGATGATCAGCAGGCCCACGGCGGACCCCGCCGTGACGAGGGCCCGCCAGACCGGCTCGGCGACCAGACCGCCGAGCAGGGGCGCCACCCAGTAGGCGGCGAATCCGCCCACGATCAGGCCGATGAGCGCGCCGAGGCTCGTGACCAGGCCCCGCGCCGCTCCGCCCACGACGGCGAGCACGAGGATCACGATGAGCAGTAGGTCCACGATCAGCACCATCGAAGCGTACGAACCGTGTCTGTGAGAGCGGTCACAGGGACCTTGACTTCAGGTTGGCATGACTCTAAGCTCGAACCGTTCCCGACACTTAGAGTCAGAATGACACGAACTCGTACCGAC
Source organism: Microbacterium sp. (assembly GCA_035564095.1). Taxonomy (GTDB): domain Bacteria; phylum Actinomycetota; class Actinomycetes; order Actinomycetales; family Microbacteriaceae; genus Microbacterium. Next base: position 1,505 of record DATMTQ010000071.1, read on the forward strand.
ATCCGCGTCGCGGTCTCCACCGTCATCCTCACCCTGCGCCGGCATCCCGCCGCCGACGACAGGTCCGCCGTCGTGCTGCCGCTCGTCCGGCGCACCCGCGAACCCCACGAGGGTCTCTGGGCGCTGCCCGGCGGGTGGCTCGGCGCCGCCGAGGGTCTGGATGCCGCGGCATCCCGCACGCTCGCCGAGACGACGGGGCTCGCACCCAGCTATCTCGAGCAGCTGTACGCGTTCGGGGACGTCGACCGCTCCCCCACGCGCGCCGTGTCGATCGTGTACTGGGCGCTGCTGCGCTCCGACGAGGTGGACGCGCAGCTGGCCGCCGCCGCCGACCCGCCCGAGAACGTCGCCTGGTTCGACACCGCATCACTGCCGCCGCTCGCCTTCGACCACAACCAGATCGTGACCTACGCCCTCTGGCGGCTGCGCAACAAGGTCGGCTACAGCCGGGTCGCGCACGGCCTGCTGCCCGAGCTGTTCACCCTCGCCGACCTGCGCGAGGTCAACGAGGCCATCCTCGGCCGACGCCTGGACCCGGCGAACTTCCGCCGCCAGGTCGAGGCGTCCGGGACGCTGATCCCCACCGAGCGGTACCGCACCGGCAGCCACCGGCCGGCGCGCCTCTACCGCTACAACGGCGACGTCGAACTGGCCGACCCCGGCCCGTTGCGCGCCGCCCCCGTCTCTCCCGCCCTCTGAACCTCCGCTCCCCGTACGACCGCAGAATCGAGCACACATGTCCGCCACGCCTCTGACCCTCACCCGAGCAGCCGCGTCCGTCGATCGCGAGATCCAGGCGATCGTCGCCGGATCCGGCACCGGGTCGACCTGCACCACCGACCTCGCCGCCGGTCCGTGGGACTTCGACACGCGGCCGGGCTACGGCCCCGGCTCCTCGATGGGCGACGTCATCCCGACCGGTGCACCGCGCCAGGGCGAGCTGCCCCGGGAGTACCGCGAGGCCTCCGACGCCGAGCTCGCCGACCGCATCGTCGCTGCGAAGCGGGCACTCGGCGACCGCGTCGTCGTGCTCGGACACTTCTACCAGCGCGACGAGGTCGTCCGGCACGCCGACTACGTGGGCGATTCCTTCCAGCTCGCGAACGCGGCCAAGGGCCACACCGAGGCCGAGGCGATCGTCTTCTGCGGCGTGCACTTCATGGCCGAGACCGCCGACCTGCTGTCGGGACCCGACCAGGCCGTCATCCTGCCGAACCTCGCGGCCGGCTGCTCGATGGCCGATATGGCCAGCATCGACGAGGTCGAGGAGTGCTGGGAGCAGCTCGAGGAGCTGTACGGCGACCTCGACGCTCCTGACGCCGACGGGCTCGTCCCGGTGGTGCCGGTCACCTACATGAACTCGTCCGCCGCGATCAAGGGCTTCGTCGGCCGCCACGGCGGGATCGTCTGCACCTCCTCGAACGCGCGCACCGTGCTGGAATGGGCGTTCGCGCGCGGCCGGCGCGTGCTGTTCTTCCCCGACCAGCACCTCGGCCGCAACACCGCGAAGGCCATGGGAGTGCCGCTCGCGCACATGCCGATGTGGAACCCGCGGCGCGAGCTCGGCGGCGCCACCGAGCAGCAGCTGCGCGACGCCCGCGTCATCCTCTGGCACGGCTTCTGCTCCGTGCACCGGCGGTTCTCGGTCGCGCAGATCGAGCAAGCGCGGGCCGAGCACCCGGGAGTGCGCGTGATCGTGCACCCGGAATGCCCCGCCGAGGTGGTCGACGCGGCCGACGAGGCGGGATCGACCGACTACATCCGCAAGGCCATCGCCGCGGCATCCGAGCCCACGGTGTTCGCGATCGGCACCGAGGTCAATCTCGTCAAGCGCCTCGCGGCGGAGTACCCGCAGCACACGATCTTCTGCCTGGACCCGGTGATCTGCCCGTGCTCGACGATGTACCGCATCCATCCCGGGTACCTCGCCTGGGTGCTGGAGCGACTCGTCGCCGGTGAGGTCGTCAACCGCATCCAGGTGCCCGCCGCGATCGCCGATCCGGCGCGCGTGTCGCTGGAGCGGATGCTGGCCGCGAAGCCGCCGGCGGCGCCGTCGGCCGCCTGGGAGAACGCGTCATGACGCGCCGGCCGGACGTCGTCGTGGTGGGCACCGGAATCGCCGGGCTCACCGCCGCGCGACGAGCCGCGCAG
>DATMTQ010000072.1:0-4671 GCA_035564095.1 Microbacterium sp.
CCCGCCAGCACGGCATCCCCCGCCGTCGACGTCTCGACCCGCGCGAGGACCGCACGCGCCCACTCGCGGTTGGCGGGCAGCGCCGGATCGCTGTCGGGCACGTTGCGGAACCCGGGCGCCCCCTTCGGCCGCGCCACCGACTCGCGCGGCGCGAACACGGCGGTCTCCACGAACGGGGTGCCGCCGAACAGCTGCTGCGCGTCGGGAGACAGCGCCTGCGTGTCGTCGCCGTCGCCGGCGGCGATGCCGAGCACGGCCTGGGTCATGCCGTCGTCCGGCTCGTCGTCGTCGGAGGCCGGCTCGCGCAGCAGGCTCGGCTCGGGCGTGGACGCCAGGTCGGAGGCCCGGGCCGGGGCATCCTGTGCGGCGAGACGCTCCTCGCGGCCGCGGTCCTGCTGCCGACGGGGCCCCGCCCACAGGGTGGGATCGGTCGATCGCGCGACGGACGCCTCGAACCGCGCCTGTTCGCGCTCGAACAGCGAGGCGTCGTCGTGCAGGCTGAACGCCGCCGACAGGTAGTTGTCGCTCGACGCGTTCTCTTCGAGCCGGCGCACGAGATAGCTGATGGCGACGTCGAATTCGTCGGGCTTGACGACGGGCACGTAGAGCAGCACCTGGCCGACCTCGCGCGACACCGCCTCGACCTGCCCCTGCGCCATGCCCAGCAGCATCTCGAACTCCACGGATCGCGTCCCTGAGCCTGTCGAACCGGTCCCTGAGCCCGTCGAACCGGTCCCTGAGCCCGTCGAAGCGGTCCCTGAGCCTGTCGAAGGGCGAACCCCGCGCTCCCCCGCCAGCAGCCACGCGTAGGCGACGTCGAACAGGTTGTGCCCCGCGACGCCGAGCCGCACCGCGCGGATGCGGTCGCGGCTCATCGCGTAGTCCAGGCACCGCAGGTAGTTGGCGTCGGTGTCGACCTTGGCGTCGTACGGTGCCTGCGCCCAGCCGTGCATGACGGCGTCCACCCGCTCCATGGCGAGGTTCGCGCCCTTGACGAGCCGCACCTTGATGCGCGCCCCGCCCTGCTCGACGCGGTGCTGCGCCCACGCGGTCAGCTCGCGCAGCGCGGCCAGCGAGTCCGGCAGGTAGGCCTGCAGCACGATCCCCGCCTCGTACAGCGCGAGCCGCGGATCCTCCAGCAGCCGCGTGAACACGGCGACGGTGAGGTCGAGGTCGCGGTACTCCTCCATGTCGAGGTTGATGAACGTACCGTTCTGGGCCGCCGTGTAATAAAGAAGAGTCAGCCGTTCCACGACGAGCTCGACGACCTCGTCGAAGGCCCACATCGACAAGTGGCTGACGATGGCGGAGACCTTCACGGACACGTAGTCGACGTCGGGACGCCGGATGAGTTCATGGATGCCCTCGAGCCGCCGGTGCGCCTCCGCCTCGCCGAGCACGGCCTCGCCGAGCAGGTTGAGGTTCAGCCGGTGCCCTCCGGCGCGGATCTGCTGCAGCGCCGCGCCGAGCTTGTCGGGCCGCGCATCGACGATGAGGTGGCCGACCATGCTCCTCAGCACGCGCCGTGCGATGGGCACGGTGGGCGCCGGCAGCACGGGCGCGATGACGCCGCCCGCGCGCACCGCGGCACGCTGGTACCAGGGCAGGAATCCGGGCGCGAGGGGCGCCACGCGCTGCAGGTTGGATGCCGCGGCCGACAGGCTCTCGGGGCGCATGACCCCGTCGACGAACCCGACGGTGAACGGCAGCCCGTCGGCATCCTTGAGCACCGCGGCCAGGCGCGCGGCGGCCGGATCGGCTTGGGTCGCGGCAGACTCGGTCACCCAGCGGCGGGCGAGTTCGACGGCCTTCTGGGCGAGTGCGGATGGCGACGGCGGTACATCAGACATCGCTTCCATGCTCGCACCAACCGGCGGCATCCGGGCGGGTGCCGCGCGCGTCGCGGGCGGATGTTCAGGTGCGGTTCGATGCGTCCCGCGCTCACGCCCACGTGCTCGGGGCGGGCTTCTTCGTCGAGGGCAGGCGGGATGCCGCGGCCCACTTGTGCATCCACGGCTCGATGTCGGGAAGATCCGCGGGGCGCCCGGTGGCCGCGAACAGCTCCTCGTGGGTGACGTGACCGCCGGCCTTCTTGAGCATGCGCGCGCGCACGATGACCCGCGCGTACATCTCGCCGGCGACGACGGCCCGGTGCTCCATGTAAAGGCCGCGGTCGTCGTGCCCGATGAACCGGGACTCCACGTCGAACCGCTGCCACAGGTGCAGCGACTTGCGGAACGTGATCGTCTCGCTCGAGACCACGGCGTACCAGTCCCGGGCGCGCATGGCATCCCACAGTCCGGTGCGCACCAGCAGATCCCACCGGCCGAGATCGAACAACGACAGGTATCGGCCGTTGTTCATGTGCATGAGCACGTCGATGTCGGTCGGCAGTGTGGTGAGCCGGATCGTGCCGACCCCGGTCGGGTCGATCGTCTGTCCGCGACGTGCCCGCGACCGGGCCTGCAGATGGATGAGAAGGGTGCGCCAGATCACGTTCACGAGGTGCGATCGTACTCGCGACATCCGCACGTGACCGTCGCGCAACACATCGGTCATCGTTCGATTTCCCCTGTGCGGACGCCGCGCGTAGAGTCTGGCCATGAGCGCCGATCTGCAGTCTCTCGTCGTCCGTCCGGTTCGCGATGTCGACGCCGAGGCCCTCGGCCGGGTGCACGCGAAGTGCTGGCACGAGACCTACGACCACCTCATCAGCAAGGCCGCGCTCGAGAGCGTCTCGCCGCGCCGCCTGGCGGAGCTGTGGACCCACTGGGCCGTGCAGGGACCGGAGTTCCGCATGAGTGCCGCGCTCGTCGAGGGCGAGATCGTCGGGTTCGTCGGGTCGGGCCCCGCACGCGACAAGGATGCTCCGCGCGGGCGCGAGCTGTACTTCATCTACCTGCTCTCCGCCTTTCAGGGCACCGGCATCGGCCAGAAGCTCTTCGACGCGGCCGTCGCCGACGGCGAGCCGGTCTATCTGTGGGTCGCCGACGACAACCCCCGTGCGCACCGGTTCTACCAGCGCAACGGGTTCGCCCTCGACGGCGCCTCGCACACCGAGCCGTTCCTCGGTGAGACGCTCACCGAGGTGCGCTTCGTCCGTTGACGGCCCTGTCGATCCGGGCTCTGCCCGGCATCGGTGAGATCCGCCCCGGCGACGACCTCGAGTCCGTGATCGCCGATGCGGCGGGAACGACCCTGCAGGACGGCGACATCCTCGTGGTGACGTCCAAGATCGTCTCGAAGGCCGAGGGACGCATCGTGCGGGCCGACGACCGCGAGGACGCGATCACGGCCGAGACCGTGCGGGTGGTGGCATCCCGTACGACCCCGTCGGGGTTCGTGACCCGCATCGTCCAGAACCGCCTCGGCGTCGTGCAGGCGGCCGCCGGCGTCGACGGGTCGAACACGCCGGAGGGCACTGTGCTGCTGCTGCCGGAGGACCCGGATGCCACGGCCCGTGCCCTCGCCGCCGGGCTGCGCGCCCGGCTCGGCGTGCGGGTGGGCGTGCTGATCAGCGACACCATGGGCCGCGCCTGGCGGGACGGCCAGACCGACGCCGCGATCGGCGCGGGCGGGGTGCGCGTGTTCGAGGACCTGCGCGGCACGACGGATGCCGACGGCCGTCCGCTCGCGGTGACCCTGCCGTGCGTGGCCGATGAGCTCTGCGCGGCGACGGACCTCGTCAAGGGCAAGGCCGCGCGCCTGCCGGTCGCGGTGGTGCGCGGACGCGCCGACCTGGTCGGCGACCTCGATCTGCCGGGCGCCCGCTCGATCGTGCGTCCGATCGCCGACGACATGTTCCGCCTCGGTGCGGATGAAGCGTACGCCGAGGGCTTCGCCGCCGGCGCCGCCTCCGTCCCCGGTCGTTGAGCGAGGAGCGCAGCGACGAGACGAAACGCGAATCCCCTCCGCGCGCTCAGCGACCGGGCAGCGGGGCGAGGTCGAGGGCACCGGCTGACACCTCGGCGTGAATCGTGTGCGCGGCACCCGGAGTGGAGCCGAGTGTGTTGTGGAATGCGCCGGCGCTGACATCCGACGTCACGTCGTACGCTCCGGCGGGCACCTCGAGCTGCAGCAGCCCGGCGCTGACCGTGGCGTCGATGCTGCTCGGCGCGGTGCCCTTCAAAGTTGCGATCGTGCGGCCCGCGCTGACGTCGAGGCGTGCCGACTCCACGTCGCGCAGCACCAGCTGCGCGGTGCCCGCGCTCGACTGCCCGGTCACGGTGCGCGCGACTCCCGAGATCCGCAGGGATCCGGCATCCGTCGTGGCATCCAGGTCGTCGAACCGGCCGCCGGTGAGGCGCACCGATCCTCCGTCGACCTGCACGCGGGCATCCATCGCGGAGTCGCGCAGGGATGCCGGGAGGGTGAGCCGGGCGGTGCCGTTGCCGCCGAACGGCCAGCCGAAGGCGGACAGGTGGTCGGGCGAGGCGACCGTCAGGGTGCCGTCGCGGTTCTCGAAGGTCCAGGCCTGGCTGCCCATGCCGCGATCCACCGTCAGGCGGGCATCGGGCACGTTCGCGTAGGCGACGGTGAGCGACCCGCCGGACACGTCGATGTCGAGCGCGTCGACGCCGGTGACCGCGACCGTGGCGGCATCCTGCCTGCTTCCGGCGACGGCGACCGTCGACAGGGCGACGCCGACGAAGGTGCCGAGCACGATCGCCC
>DATMTQ010000073.1:0-18134 GCA_035564095.1 Microbacterium sp.
GGATGGCTCAGCGGGCCGTGCGGGCCGGGGTCGACGTGCTGGCGCACGTGCCGTTCTCGGAGCAGCTGCACGGCGAGACGATCGCGGCGGCCGTCGCGGACGGGATGGCCTGGATCTCGACGCTGGCGATCCACGCCGGATCGCCGGATGCCGCCGTGGCCCGCACGAACCTCGAGCGGTTCGCCGCCGCGGGCGGGCGGGTGCTGTACGGCACGGACCTCGGGAACACGCAGGCAGGGCCCCAGCCGGCGGGCGTGAACGCCGCCGAGCTGACGGCGCTGCAGGATGCCGGCATCCGCGGCCCGGAGCTCGTGCGCACGCTCACCGACGGCTGGCCGGCGGGCGCGGTGGCGGGACTTGCGACCTTCGTGCCCGGTGGCCTGCCCGACGACGAGTTCGCGCTGCCCGCGCTGCTCGCGGCATCCCGCGTGGTGCCGGTGGAAGAACTGCTCGACACCACCCGCTGATCCTGCGCCGGGGCCGCATCCGGCCCGGACCGGTGCGAGCGACCTCGGGTGCGAAATCGGCCGTCGGCCGGCCGGGCCGCAGCGTTGTCCGCGGCCCGACATACACTGGCCGCGGACCAAGCCCGACGGCAAGGAGCACGCATGGCAGCGAAGACCCCGGCGAAGCCCATCGCGAAGGCGGCGCCCCCCGATCTCTCCGCCGATGTGCGCGCATCCCTCGACCAGGCGATCTCGGAGCTCGGCGACGGGGCACGGATCTGGGCCCGGCTGAGCGTCGGACAGCGCGCCAAGCTGCTCGAGCGCGTGCGTGCCGCCGTCGCCGCCGTCGCCGACGACTGGGCGGATGCCGCGTCCGCGTCGAAGGGCCTCGGGCCGGGGCATCCGCTGCGCGGCGAGGAATGGCTCTCGGGTCCGTATGCGGCGCTCGGCGCGCTCGACGGCTACATCGCCACGCTCACCTCCCTCGCCGAAGGCAAGAGCCCGCTCGATCGCGTCGAGCTCGGCGTCGCGCCGGGCGGACGGACGCGGGTGCGCGCGTTCCCCACGGTCGGGATGGACCGCATCCTGCTGTCCGGGTTCAGCGGCGAGCTGTGGCTGCGGCCGGGAGTCAGCGCCGACGAGGCGCGCGCGGCCGCGGGGCTCTCCCAGCGCACCCCGACGGCGCAGGCCGGCGTCGGCCTCGTGCTCGGCGCGGGCAACATCACCTCGATCCCGTTCCTCGACGTGCTGCACGAGCTGCTCGCGGCCGGTCGGGTGTCGGTCCTCAAGGTCAACCCGACGCACGACCCGGTCGTCCCCGTCTTCGAGCGGGCGATGGCGCCGCTCATCGAGCTCGGTTTCGTGCGCATCGTGCGCGGCGCCGGCGACGTCGGCGCGTACCTGACGCAGCATCCGGCGATCGAGCACGTGCACATCACGGGATCCGCCGCGACGTGCGACGCGATCGTGTGGGGCACAGGCGACGAGGGCGTCGCGCGCAAGGAGGCGAACACCCCGAGACTCACGGTGCCGATCACAGCCGAGCTCGGCGGTGTCGCCCCGATCATCGTGGTGCCGGGCTCCTGGACCGAGGCCGACCTCAGGTACCAGGCCGAGCACATCGTCACGATGCGTCTGCACAACAGCGGACACAACTGCATCGCCGGACAGGTCGTGATCGTCAGCCGGGACTGGGCGCAGCGCGACCTCTTCCTCAGCGAGCTGCGCCGCGCCTTCGCCGCCGCGCCCGAGCGACCGGTCTGGTATCCGCACGCCGACGCCAGGCTGCAGGCCGCCGAGAAGGCCTATCCGGATGCCTCCTGGGCGGCCGACCGCACCCGCGCGCTCGTCGAGGTGGGCGACCGCGACGATGCGACCGTGATCGAGACGACGGAGTTCTTCGCGCCCGTGCTGGGCGTGGTGACGCTGTCGGGCACCGGCCAGGAGTTCCTGGATGCCGCGGTCGCGCACGCCAACGACAAGCTCGCCGGCACGCTCGGCGCGAACGTGCTCATCGACCCCGACACCGAGGCGCTGCTCGGCTCCGGCTTCGAGAAGGCCATCGCGGCGCTGCGCTACGGCGGCATCGCGATCAACACGTGGACCGGCGTCCTGTTCGCCACGCCGATCCTGTCCTGGGGCGCGTTCCCCGGGGCGACGCTCGACGACGTGCAGTCGGGCATGGGCGTGGTGCACAACACGCTGCTGCTGGACGCCGTGGAACGCTCCGTCATGCGCGGCCCGTTCCGGCCGTTCCCGCGCGGATTCCGCCGCAGGGACCGCTTCACGATCCTGCCGAAGCCACCGTGGTTCGTGGACTCGCGCACCAACACCGACGTCGCGGCGGGCCTCACCCGCTGGCACATCGGACACAGCATCCCGAAACTCGTGGCCACCCTGACGAGGGCGATGAAGGCGTAGCGCGAATCGCGTCGGCGCGCCGTGGCGGGTCCGCGCGACTGAGGGCCTCAGTGGGCGAAGCGCGGGGTCTGCCCCTCCGCGGGCATGGGCGACTCGAGCCTGTCGAGGTAGTCGACCTCGGCGGCGATGTCCGCGAGCAGCTTGTCGGCCATGTCGCGGCTGAAGTCCGCGCGCACCACGACCCGCTGCACGAGCACCTGCTCGAGGTCGGGCGGCAGCGGGTAGGTCGGCACCAGCCAGCCGCGCATGCGCAGCCGGTCGCTGAGATGGTAGAGGTTCCAGTTGCGCTCCACGGAGTCGTCCAGCTCCCACGCGAAGACGGGGATGTCGCTGCCGCGGGAGCGCAGCCGGAACGGTCCCATGCCGGCGATCTTCGACGACAGGTGCTCGGCGACGGCGCGTGAGCCGGACTGCATCGCCCGGAAACCGGCCCGGCCGAGGCGCAGGAACGCGTAGTACTGCAGCAGCACCTGTGCCCCCGGACGCGAGAAGTTCAGGGCGAAGGTGGGCATCGATCCGCCGAGGTAGTTCACCCGGAAGACGAGGTCGTCGGGCAGCCACTGCTCGTCCCGCCACACCACCCACCCGAGGCCCGGGTACACGGCCCCGTACTTGTGCGCCGAGGTCGAGATCGAGTGCACCCGGGCGACCCGGAAGTCCCACTCCAGATCGGTCTGCAGGAACGGCGCGACCATGCCGCCGGACGCCCCGTCCACATGGATCGGGACGTCGAGGCCGGTGGCATCCTGGATCGCATCCAGCGCCGCGGCGATCTTCAGCACCGGCTCGTACAGCCCGGTGTACGTGACGCCCATGATCGCGACGACGCCGATCGTGTTCTCGTCGACGTACTTGTCCAGGTCATGCCCGTCGAACACCGGATGCTCCTCGCTGACCGGCACGAGGCGCGGTTCGACGTCGAAGTAGTTGCAGAACTTCTCCCAGCACACCTGCACGGCGCTGGACATGACGAGGTTCGGCCGGTCCGCGGGCTTTCCGGCATCCTTCCGCGCGTGCTGCCAACGGCGCTTGAACGCGAGACCGCCCAGCATGCACGCCTCGGACGACCCGGTGGTGGAGCATCCCATCGCGCGGTCCACCTGCGGGGCGTGCCACAGGTCTGCGAGGATCCGCCAGCAGTGCTCCTCCACGGCGGCGGTCGAAGGGTACTCGTCCTTGTCGATCATGTTCTTGTCGAACGACTCGGCGTAGATGCGGTTGGCGTGGTCGTCCATCCACGTCGTGACGAAGGTGGCGAGATTCAGGCGCGCATTGCCGTCGAGCAGCGCCTCGTCGTGCACCACCTGATACGCGGTCTCGGGCAGCAGCGCCTGGTCTGCGAGCCGGTTGCGCTCGATCGCATCGGACCGCACCAGGCGATCGAAGACGGGGATCAGCTGTTCGTCGGGCATGCCGCCAGTCTGGCCCGCGGGCGGATGCGGCGACAGGGGCCGCGCCGCCGCCTCGACGAGTCGGCCGGGTTCGGTCGGGCCACGTCGATAGCCTCGAAGGATGCCCCTTGCCCTCGTCACCGGCGCTGCGCGCGCGAACAGCATCGCAGCGGGGGTCGTCCCCCGGTTGCGCGCCGACGGCTGGTCGGTGGTGACCAGCGATCTCGCCTCGGGCGACTATCCCTGCGACCTGTCCAGCCCGACGGAGCCGACCCGCCTCGTGGAGCGCGTCTCCCGGGAGCACGGCCCGATCGGGGCCCTCATCCTCAGCCATGCGCACGACGTCCTGTCCGGGATCCTGGACACGTCGGCGGAGAGCTTCGACCGCCACATCGCCGTCAACGCGCGTGCCACGCTGCTGCTGATCGCCGCCTTCGCCCGGCAGGCATCCGGTGGCGGCGCCGTCATCGCGCTCACGAGCGACCACACCACCGGCAACCTGCCCTACGGCGCCTCCAAGGGTGCGCTGGACCGGATCGTCATCTCGGCCGCCCGCGAGCTCGGCCCGCTCGGCATCTCGGCGAACGTCCTCAACCCGGGTCCGATCGACACCGGCTGGATGGACGACGAGACCCGCGAATCCCTGACGCCGCGCCACCCTCTCGGCCGGCTGGGGACACCGGCCGACATCGCCGGTCTCGTGTCGTTCCTCGTCTCCGACGAGGGCCGATGGGTCAGCGGCCAGCTGCTCCACGCCGACGGCGGGTTCTCGGCACGCTACTGACGCGGCCGCGAGGGTCGGATCAAACCGCGAACCGGTCGGTCGCGGCCCGCAGCGCCCGGGCGATGCCGGGCTCGGAGGCCGCATGGCCGGCATCCGGCACGATCACGAGCTCCGCCTCGGGCCAGGCGCGGTGCAGGTCCCACGCCGTCATGACGGGCGTGCAGACGTCGTAGCGGCCCTGCACGATCACACCCGGGATGCCGCGCTCGCGCAGCGCGGTTGCATCCTCGATGAGCTGCTCGGGGCGGAACCACCCGGCGTGCATGAAGAAGTGGTTCTCGATGCGCGCGAACGCGGTCGCATGGCGCGCCTCTCCGGCCTCGGCGACGCGCTCCGGGTCGGGATGCAGCGACAGGGTGGCCGCCTCCCATTGCGACCACGCCACCGCGGCGGGCAGGTGCACGGCCGGGTCGGGGTCGCTGAGGCGACGGTGGTAGGCCTCGATCATGCGCGAGCGCTCCAGCACCGGGATGGGGGCGACGAAGCGCTCCCACTCGTCGGGGAAGAGGGCGGACGCCCCGCCCTCGTAGAACCACTCCAGCTCGTGCCGGCGCAGCGTGAAGACACCGCGCAGCACCACCTCGGTCACGACGTCCGGATGCGTCTCGGCGTACGCGAGGGCGAGCGCCGAGCCCCACGAGCCGCCGAACACCTGCCACTTCGGGATGCCGAGATTGCGGCGCAGCAGCTCGATGTCTGCGACGAGGTGCCACGTCGTGTTGTACCGCAGGTCGGCCCGCGGGTCGGCGGCGTGCGGCAGCGAGCGCCCGCATCCGCGCTGGTCGAACAGCACGATGCGGTACTTGTCGGGGTCGAAGAAGCGGCGGTGCCAGGTCGAGACTCCCGCGCCGGGGCCGCCGTGTAGGAACACGACGGGCTTGCCGTCCGGGTTGCCGCACTGCTCGTAGTACAGCCGGTTGCCGTCGCCGGCGAGCAGCATCCCCTCGTCGAACGGTTCGATCTCGGGATACAGGATGTCGTCCAGCTGTGGCATCAAGGCCGCTTTCCCCCCACGGTCGGTCTTCTCACCGTAGCCCTTCGACAGGCTCAGGGACCGCCGCGCCCTTCGACAGGCTCAGGGACCGCGGGGGTCAGGGGGCGAGGATGGCGGCGCACACGAAGGCGGCGGCGGCGGACCAGGCCTGCGGACGGCAGGCGGCGGGATACGGGACCGGGTGCGGGTCGCCGCTGTGCAGCTCGGGGACGCGGAAGGCGAAGCGCTCGGCGGCGTCGATCAGCTGCTGCGCCACCTGCTCGGCGTGCCCCGCCAGCCCCGCCGCGGCCATGCCGCGCGCGATGATCGCGGTGTCGTGGGTCCAGACCGAGCCGTTGTGGTACCCGAGCGGCCAGTAGCCGGCGGCATCCGTCGACAGGGTGCGGATGCCGCATCCCGACGCCATCGATCCGCCGAGCAGCAGATCGGCGACGGCACGCTCCTCTTCCCCGGACAGGATGCCGGTGCCGAGCAGGTGCCCGATGTTCGAGGACAGCGTGTCGACGGCCCGCCCGTCGCGGTCGAGGGCGATCGCGGGGTATCGGCCCTCCGGCGTCTGCACCCAGAAGCGGTCGTGGAACCGGGCCCGCAGCGCATCCGCCCAGGACCGCAGGTCGCCGGTGCCGGGCTCGCCGAGCCGATCGAGCAGGTCGGCGGCGCCGACGGCGGCCTCGTAGGCGTACCCCTGCACCTCGCAGAGGGCGATCGGGCCGGCGGCCAGGCGTCCGTCGCGCCACTGGATCGAGTCGCCAGAATCCTTCCAGCCCTGGTTCGCGAGGCCCCGGCCGGTGCGGTCGATGTACGAGAGGAACCCGTCGCCGGTGTTCGCCACCAGCCACCCGAGCGCGGCGCGCAGCTGCGGCAGCAGGTCGCGCACCTCCGCCTCCGGCATCCCGGCCCGCGCGGCATCCACCAGCAGGCACACCCACAGCGCGGTGGCATCGACGGTGCCGTAGTACAGCGGCGGCAGCACGATGCCCTCGCCGGGCAGCTCCAGCGCGCCGGCCCGCAGCTCGTGCGCGATCTTGCCGGGCTGCTCCTCGGTGGCGGGGTCGTCCTTCGTGCCTTGCAGCCGTGCCAGCACGCGCAGGGTGGATGCCGCCAGCGCGACGTCCATCGGCAGCACGAGACGCGCCGCCCACAGCGAATCGCGGCCGAACAGCGTGAAGAACCACGGCGCGCCGGCGGCGAGGAAGGCGTCGTCGGGGCGATCCGGCAGGGCGAGGCGCAGGGCGTCGAGGTCGTCGGCGGCGATGCCGAGCCAGCGGTCCAGGCGGGCATCCGCGGTCACCGGCAGCATCCACCGCCGGTGCGCGGGGGCGGTGACCACGAGTGCCGGGTCGTGCAGGTGCGCGCGCCAGCCGACCGTCACCGAGCCGCGCGACGGGACGGTCACCGTCCAGGTCGCCGTGATGAGCGCGCCGTCGACCGCGACGGCGGCATCCGGAGCAGTGAGCACGACCTCCGCCCCGTCGCCGGATTCGGCCCGGGCGCCGTCCGCGGTCGGCACCACTTCAGCCGGACTCCCCGCCGCGAGCCCCGCCTTCACGTCCGCGAGCGCGCCGAAGTCCGCCCGCATCCGCACCGCGACTTCGACGGCGATCGGCTCGGCGAGCGCCGACGCGACGAGGATCGTCTCCACGACGACCCCGGCGCCGACCCGGCGCGAGCGCGTCATCCGCACGTGGGGATCGGGCGTCGCGTCGTCGACGTCGCGCAGCACCCCGTCGAACACGGCCACCGCAGCGCTCGGGGTGCGCGACGCGATCGCCTCCGGGCGAGCGCGGGACGCCCCCGGCGCCCCGTACGTCACCTCGAGGTCCGCGAGCATCCGCCGGTCCCCGTGATAGACGCCGTCGATCGGGGCGCGCAGGTCGCCGTCGTCGCGGGACCACACCTGCGTCGGCGCGTGCAGAGCGATGACGGCGTCCTGCAGGAACGGCTGGCGGGTGTCGGTCATTCCTTCACTGCTCCTTCACTCGAGTTCATGATCTTGCGCTGGAAGACGAAGAACACCACCGCGATGGGGATCGTCATGATGAGGGCCGCACCGAGCTTCAGCGGGTACTGCGTGCCCGACCCCAGTGTGCCTGCGGCGAGCGATGCCACGCCCTTCGTCAGCGTCATGAGGTTCGGATCGGAGGTCGACACGATGAAGTGCGCGAGCTCGTTCCACGACCCCTGGATCGACAGGATGAGGATCGTGACGAGCGCGGGCCGCGCCATCGGCAGCACGATCGACCAGAAGATGCGGAAGGCGCCGGCGCCGTCCACGCGCGCCTGCTCCTCGACCGACACCGGGATCGACTCGAAGAAGCCCTTCATGATGAAGACGCTCCCGGCATCGACCATGAGCGGCAGGATCATGCCGACGTACGAGTTGTACATGCCGAGCTGGTTGATCACGAGGAACTTGGGGATCAGCAGCACCACGCCGGGCACCGCCATGACCGCGACGATGCCGGCGAACACGAATCCGCGCCCGCGGAAGTGCAGCCGCGCGAGCGCGTAGCCGGCCAGCGACGAGAAGAACACCCGCCCGATCGTGACGAAGACGGTCACGATGACGGAGTTCAGGAACCACGTCGGGTAGGCGCTGTTCTGGAACAGGGAGCGGTACGCCGCGATGGTCCAGGTCTGCGGAATGAGCGAGATCGGATCGTTCGCGGCATCCGCCTCGGTCTTGAACGAGGTCGAGACCTGCACCAGGAACGGGTAGATGTAGACGAGGGCGATCGCGACGAGTGCGGCGTACAGCAGGATGCGTCCAGCGACGCGCGTCCACTGCGGGCGGGCGCCGGCACGGCGCGACGACGTGACGGCGCTCACGATGCGGCTCCGCCCTGCGGGGCCTTCGGCTGGTAGGCGCGGATGCGTCGACGCGAGACCGGCCGGTCGCGCAGCACCCACCGCTGCAAGAGGGTGAACGCGACGATGATCACGAACAGGATGAAAGCGATCGCCGCCCCGTCGCCCCACTGCTGAGACCCGAAGCTCGCCTGGTACGACAGGTAGGCGGGCGTCAGCGTGGTCTTGCCCGGCGCGCCCTGCGTGCCGGTGTAGATCTGGTCGAACACCTGCCAGCACCCGATGAGACCGAGGGTCAGCACCGTGAACAGGGCGGGGCGCAACTGTGGCAGCGTGATCTGCCGGAACCGCTGCCAGCCGCTCGCACCGTCGATCATGCCGGCCTCGTCGAGGGCGGGGTCGATGTTCTGGATCGCCGCCATGAAGATGAGCATGAACGTGCCGCTCGTCGTGAACACGGCCATGAGGACGTACGCGAACATCGCGATCGACGGCCCCTGGAGCCACTCCCACGGGGTGACCTCGAGGAACCCGCCCTGGTTCAGCCAGGCGGCCGGCTGGGTCATCCCGAACCATCCCGCGATCACCGCCCAGAGACCCGTGGGCTCGTTGAACCAGTCCGGCCCGTTCGCTCCGAGCCGGCCGAGGATCGCGTTGACGGCTCCGGAGTTCGAGAACAGGAACAGCCACAGCACGGTGATCGCGACGGAGCTCGTCACCGACGGGAAGTAGTACGCCGTGCGGAAGAATCCGCGTCCGCGCAGCAGCCGGCGGCTGACGAGCACCGCGAGCAGCAGCGAGAGGACCGTCTGCAGCGGGACCACCAGCAGCACGTACCAGAGGTTGTTGCGCAGCGACAGTCCGAAGTTGCGTTCGGCGAGGCCGTGGCCGGTGGTCAGGTCGGCGTAGTTGCGCAACCCGACGAAGTCGACGGACGGCGACAGCGGGCTGCCGTTGCCGTTCCAGTCCGAGAAGCTCACCCACAGGGCCATGAGCACCGGGACGAGCAGGAACACTCCGAGCAGGATGATGACCGGCAGCGTGAACAGCCATCCCGCCAGGCCCTCCCCGCGACGGATCCCGGAGGAGCGGCGTCGGGGAGGGGCGGGGGCCGACGCCGATGTGGCGAGGGCGGACATGCGTTACTTCTCGACGACCGTCTCGAGGTTCTTCTGAACCGACGTCAGGATCGTCGCCGGGTCACTGGATTTCAGCGTCGCCAGCTGCGAGTTGAAGTCGTTGACGACGTCCGATGCGCCCGCGTTCGTGGGCACGCCCTGGGCGTAGGCGGCCCCCGCGAGGAACGGGGTCAGTGCCGCGTTGTCGCTCTTCCACTGCGCAGCGGCGGACTGCACGGACGGCATCGGACCGAACGCCTTCGAGAACGCGAGCTGCTGGTCGGCCGAGGTCAGGTACTCGACGAGATCGAGCGCGGCTTTCTGGTTCGGGCTCTTCGCGGCCATGCCCCAGCAGGTGGTGAACTGCAGGGTGCCCTTGCCGGCGGGGCCCGCGGGCAGCTCCACGACCTTGTACTTCACCTTCGGGAAGTCGGCGGACATGGCGCCGGTGATCCAGTTTCCTTCGATCGTCATGGCGGCCGTCTGCTTGCCGAGCGCCTCCCCGCCCCAGCCCGCACCGACATCCTTCGCGTAGGCGAACGTGCCCGCGCCGAGCTGCTTCTTCACGTAGTCGAGCGCGGCGACGTTCTGCGAGCTGTCGGCCTCGGCCCTGGTGCCGTCGGCGGAGACGAGACGGCCGCCGGCCTGCGCCATGAACACGCCGAGGCGCGCGTACTCGCCGTTGAAGACGAGTCCCTTGGTCTTGCCCGAGGTGAGCTTCTTCGCGTCGGCGGCGAGCTGATCCCACGTGGTGGGGATGTCCGCGTCGGTGAGGCCGGCCTTCTTCCACAGGTCGGTGTCGATGACCAGCTGCAGCGTCGAGAAGTCCTTCGGTGCGCAGTAGAACCGGTTCTGGTAGGTGAAGTTCTTCACCAGCGACGGATAGAAGTCGCCCTTGTTCGTGAGGAGGTCGCCGTAGGCCTTGAGCGAGCCGTTGTCGGCGAAGCCGGCCATGATGTCGCTGGACAGGTAGAAGAGGTCCGGCGGGGCGCTCGCGGCGAAGCCCTGCGACAGCTGCTGCTGCAGGTCGGTGGCGACCACGACGCTCGCCGAGACGCCGGACTTCTGCGACCAGCCGGCGACGGCATCCTTGACGGCCTTGGTCTCAGCGTCGCCGGACGAGCCGATCATGATCGTGAGGGGCTTCTTCGACGACGTGAGGCCGCTGCCCGACGAGGACGACGGCGAGCCGCTGCTGAAGCCCGAACCGCATCCGGTGAGGGTGAGGGCGGCGACGGCGGCGAGCGCGCCGACGCCGACGAGCCCCCGTGCTGTGTGGCGCGTCATGACATCTCCTTCGATTTGGCGCTGGGATTCGAACGATCTAATTTGAACGATCAAACTCTGGGACGTGAGTCACGATAGAGTGCAGGGAAACGGGCTGTCAAGCACGACCGGAGTGACGTGTGGGGATGATGCATCCGTGACCGAAGCGGTGACGATCGACGATGTCGCGCGCCGGGCGGGCGTGTCGCGACAGACGGTCAGCAACGTGCTCAACGCGCCGCAGGTCGTGCGAGAGAGCACCCGCCAGCGCGTGATGCAGGTGGTCGAGCAGCTCGGCTACTCCCCCAACAGCTCGGCGCGGCGGCTGCGCACCCGGCGCAGTTCGACGATCGGCGTACGCCTGGACGCGTACGCCGGCGGCATCTCCGGCGTGGTGCTCGACCGGTTCGTGCACGCGCTCACCGAGCGCGCCGGAGCGCGGCGGCTGCGCGTGCTGCTGTACGCCGCGCGCACCCCCGAGGACGAGATCGCCCGGTGGGACGAGCTCATGCGCGGCGGCGACGTGGATGCCGTCGTGATCTCGGGCACGTTCCACGGCGACCCGCGCACCGGTTGGCTGCTCGAGCGCGGACTCCCGTTCGTGTCGTTCGGCCGGCCGTGGGGCGCCGACGACATCGACGACCCGGCGCACCTCTGGGTCGACGTCGACGGCGCCGCCGGCACCCGGGCGGCGACGACGCACCTGCTGGAGACCGCCGGCCCGCGGGTCGGGTTCCTGGGGTGGCCGAAGGGATCGGGCACCGGTGACGACCGCGAGCGCGGCTGGCGCGAGACGATCGGCGAGCGCGCCGGCGGCGAGTCGGCCCCGCGCTGGGCTGTGCGGGAGGGGATCGCCGAGGCCCGTGAACTCGTCACCCGGGAGCTCGCCCGGCACGAGATCGACGCCCTGGTGTGCGCGAGCGACTCCCTGGCGGTGGGCGCGCACCTGGCGGCGGCGGATCTCGGGCGGCCGCACCTGCCGATCGTCGGCTTCGACAACACCCCCGTCGTCGAGGCGCTCGGGCTGTCGAGCGTGGAGCAGCGGCCCGAGCACGTCGCGGCCGCCGCCATCGACCTCATCACCGGACCCGGGGGCGCGATCGAGGCTCGCGCCGCGACCCCGGGCGCCGCGCACGCCCTCATCATGCCCCGGCTCATCGTGCGCTGACCCGGCCGCGCGCGGCATCCTGCTCGCTAGGCTCGGGGCATGGATGCTGCGACCACTGTGACCATCACCGGGGCGGGAGGGCAGATCGGGTACGCGCTGCTGTTCCGCATCGCGGCGGGCGACATGCTCGGACCGGACCGGCCGGTGAAGCTGCGGCTGCTCGAGATCCCGCAGGGGGTTCGGTCCGCCGAAGGCGCGGCGCTCGAACTGCAGGACGCCGCCTTCCCCGCGCTCGTCGACGTCGAGGTCACCGACGACCCCGCCTCGGCTTTCGCCGGCGCGAACGTGGCCCTGCTCGTCGGAGCGCGGCCGCGCACCGCGGGCATGGAGCGCGCCGACCTGCTCGCCGCCAACGCCGGGATCTTCGGACCCCAGGGCGCCGCGATCCAGGCGCATGCGGCATCCGACGTGCGCGTGGTCGTCGTCGGCAACCCGGCGAACACGAACGCGCTCATCGCGCGGGCATCCGCCCCCGATCTGCCCGACGACCGGTTCACCTCGATGAGCCGGCTCGACCACAACCGCGCGATCGGCCAGCTCGCCGAGGCGTTCGCGGTCGGCGCCGGGGCCGTGCGCAACGTCACCATCTGGGGCAACCACTCCGCCTCGCAGTTCGCGGACGTCGCCCACGCGACGGTATCCGGCCGCCCGGTGATGCCGATGCTCACCGAGCGCTGCGCCGGGTTCGACAACGCGGTCGCCTGGCTCGACGACGAATTCGTGCCGCGCGTCGCAGGCCGCGGCGCCGAGATCATCGAGGTGCGCGGATCGTCGTCCGTGGGATCCGCAGCCTCGGCGGCGATCGACCACACGCGCGACTGGATGCTGGGGCGGGATGCCGACGCCGGCTGGATCTCGGCGGGCGTCGTCGCGCACGGCGAGTACGGGGTGCCGGACGGTCTCGTGTCGTCCTTCCCCGTCGCCTCCGACGGGTCGGGCTTCCGGGTCGTCGAGGGGCTCGAGCTGGATGCCCGTGCCCGCGCGCGCATCGACGCCTCGGTCGCCGAGCTCGTCGCCGAACGAGACGCCGTGCGAAGCCTCGGTCTGATCTGACCCGTCCCGGAGCGCCCCCGATGCTGCTCGCCTTCGTCATCCTGGTCGCGGTGGTCGCCGTCGCCGTGGTCACCGCGCTGGCGCAGCGGCTCGGCGTCGCCGGCCCGCTCATGCTCGTCGCGCTCGGGCTCGTCGTCGGGCTGATGCCGTTCGTGCACCTGCCCGCGATCGCGCCGGAGTGGATCCTCGCGGGCGTGCTGCCGCCGCTGCTCTACTCCTCGGCGGTGAATCTGCCGGCCATCGAGTTCCGGCGCGACCTGCGGGCGATCATGGGGCTGTCGGTGCTGCTCGTCGTGCTCAGCTCGCTGCTGCTCGGGCTGTTCTTCTGGGCGGCGATCCCCTCGGTCGGCCTGCCGCTCGGCATCGCCCTCGGCGCGATCGTCTCGCCGACGGATGCCGTGGCCACCTCGATCGCGAAGCGGCTGGGCATCGCCCCGCGCGTGGTCACCATGCTCGAGGGCGAGAGCCTGCTCAACGACGCCACCGCCCTGGTGCTGCTGCGCACGGCGATCGTCGCGATCGCGGGCAGCTTCTCCCTGTGGGGCGCGGTCGGGGCGTTCCTGTGGGGCATCCTCATCGCGGCGGTCGCCGGCGGCGTCGTCGGCTGGGTGCTCGTGAAGCTGCGCGGACTCGTGCGCCATTCGGCCGCGAGCACGGCGATCGGGTTCACCGTGCCCTTCCTCGCGTACCTGCCCGCCGAGGAGCTGCACGGCTCCGGCCTCGTCGCCGCGGTGGTGGCCGGCATCGTCGCGGGGCAGGGCGCGCCGCGCCTGTTCACCCCCGAGCAGCGCCTCAGCGACCGGATGACCTGGCACACCGTCGAACTCGTGCTCGAGGGCGGCATCTTCCTGCTGATGGGGCTCCAGCTGAAGGAGATCGTGACCGCGAACCTCGAGCACGACGAGGGCCTGTGGACTCCGGTCTGGGTGGCCGCGGTGGCCCTGGTGATCGTCGTGGCATCCCGCACCGGATACGTGACCCTCATCGTGTGGATCCAGGGGCGGCGCGCCGACCGCATGAACCGCGGCGCCTTCGAGAAGCTCAGCCGCAAGATCGACGAGGTGGCCGCCGGGGAGCGGCCGCTGCCGCAGCGGCACGGTGTGCCGTCGACTCCCGAGAAGCGGGAGCAGCGCGTGCGCGGGTGGCAGACGCGTATCACGCGGGCGCTCAACGACATCGACTACTACCAGTCCACGCGCCTCGGCTGGAAGCACGGCGCCGTCATCGTGTGGGCGGGCATGCGGGGCGCGGTCACGCTCGCCGCGGCGCAGACCCTCACCGACGCGCAGACCGACGGGCATCGGGCCCTGCTGGTGTTCGTCGCGTTCCTCGTGGCGGTGGTGAGCCTCATGCTGCAGGGGTTCACGCTGCCGTGGCTGGTGCGGAGGCTGCGCATGGACGACGGCGACCCGGCCGACGACGAGGAACACGCCCGCCTCTTCTCCGCGCTGTGGGACGCCGGGCAGGAGGTGCTCGCAGACCCCGGGCTCGTCGACCGGACGGGGAATCCCTTTCCGCCCGACATGCTCGCCCGCATGCAGCGGCGTGCGCAGCTGCGCACCGACGACGACGACGGATCGGTGCTGCGCACGGCCGGCGAGCTGCGGCTCGTGGTCATCGACGCCCAGCGGCGGCGCCTCGACGCGCTCGCGCGCGGCGGCGAGTACTCCAGCGCCGAGCTGCGCCGGGCGCTCAACGAGCTGGATGCCGAGCAGCTCAGCCTGCAGGTGCGCCTCGGTGAGGAGTGAGTCGCGCCGGTGACGGCGGAAGACTGCGAGAATGGACGGGTGACTGACGCCGATGCCACCATGACGCATGCTGCCGCCGAATGCCCGGAGTGCTTCGTCGAGCTGCAGCAGGACCGCCACTGGTGGCTGGCCCGCCCGGCCGGGTCCCGGCTCGTCGGCATCGTCGTCACCCGCGACGACATGCCGCCCCTCAAGCAGCAGCGCGACGATCTGGCCGCATTCGGCGTGCCGATCGACGGATTCCGGCATCCGGCCCCCGAGACGCTCGAGACGTGGGAGCAGCGGCTGGTGCGCCTGTTCGGCACCCTGCACCGCGGCGACGTCGTGGTGCTGGCATCCGTGCATGCGCTCGGCCGAGACCGGGACGAGGAGACGCGGACTCTGTCCGCCCTGCGCGGGCGCGGCATCGTCGTGAAGGTGCTCGGCCACGGCGACAGCCACCTGCACGACGCCGCCCACCTCGCGACCTCGTAGCGGGCGAGGTGCCCGGCACGGACGCCGCCGGCCTGCAGCGCGGCCGACGGGACGTTGCAGCGCGCCCGCCGGGACGTTGCGCAGGGCGAATCGGGCCGGAGGGGTCCGGCCGGCGGCACCGGCAGCGAATCCCCCTGTGGATCGGCCCGGGGCAGCGCCTATCAGGTGCCGGCGCGGGGGCGTTTCGTCTCGGGCGCGCTGCGCGCGGCCTCGCTCAACGACCGGGCAGGGCGCGCCAGCAGCCGGCGAGGTGGTCATCGACCATGCCGGCGGACTGCATGAGCGCGTACATGGTGGTCGGGCCGACGAAGCGGAAGCCGCGCCGCCGCAGCGCCTTCGACATCGCCTCGGACTCGGGGGTCACGGCGGGAAGCTCCGTCATCGACACCGGCCGAGGGCCGGATGCCGCGGGCGCGAACGACCACATCAGCGCGTCGAGCTCGCCCTCCGCCATCTCGCACACGAGCCGCGCGTTGCCGATCGCTGCCTCGATCTTGGCGCGGTTGCGCACGATCCCGGCATCCGCCATCAGCCGTTCGACGTCCGCCTCGCCGTAGCCGGCCACCGCCTCGGGGGCGAAGTCGTCGAACGCGGCCCGGAACGCCGGGCGCTTGCGCAGGATCGTGATCCAGCTCAAGCCCGCCTGGAAGCCCTCCAGGCTCATCTTCTCGAACAGGGCCCGGTCGCCGTGCAGCGGCGTCCCCCATTCCTCGTCGTGGTACCGGCGGTACTCCGCGTCGTCGCCCACCCACGGGCAGCGCAGGATGCCGTCGTCTCCCGCCGTCGCGGCGCCGATCATCCCGCCGGCTCGGCCCGCAGCGGCACCTGCGGGGTGGGGTCGAGGCTGGGCATGTCACCGGTGCGGTAGCTGAGTCCGGCGGCGCGCAGGCCGCCGAACACGACCCGGCACCCCCAGCGGTCGTCCGCGACGTATTCGAACTGGCCCGGGTGGGCGATCACGGTCTGGAACGAGACGAATCCATGACGGTGCAGGATGGCGTTCGCCGCGCGCACGACCTCGTCGCGCTGCGCGGCGTCGTCCGAGATCGGCGCGTCGAGGTACCACGTCGGCGAGTAGACGACCCACGTGTCCGCGCCGACGCCGCCCACCTTCTCGGCGCCCGCGGAGTCTTCGCGCCAGGCGACGCCGGGGTACGGGGCCGCGATCGCCGCGCGCAGCTCCGCGAGCATCGCGTTGTATCCCGGCACCACGTCTTCGAGGTACGTCGTCGACGCGCCGGAGGATGCCCCACCGGAGTTGCGCGTGCAGCCCACGACGGCGATGCACGCGGCCACGATCGCCGCGGCGACCAGCGGCCGGCGACTCACCGGATCAGCCTGTCCGGCAGGTCGGCGATGACCGCGGCGATGTTGTACTCGGCCGTGCTGTCGTGCACCAGGTACTGGTTGTGCTGGCGGAAGCCGGTCGGAAGATTGGCGACGAAGGCGATCACCGAACCGAGGATGCCGGAGGCGACGGACTTCAGCGAGACCGGGGTCGCCGCCGGCCCCTTCAGGTCGAGGTGGGCGGCGGTGCTGAGGCGCATGACGCCCGGCATCTCGGTCGGCACGGTGCCGAACCGGCCGAGGCCCGCGACGGGATCGACCGGGTTGGCCAGGGCGTAGACGTCGCCGGCAGGGACGCGCAGGTCGCTGACCCGGTCGGTGCCCAGACCGGGCGATCCGAACGCGACGATCGCGGAGAACGCCGACGTGCGCCGGGCGGCGAGCCCGAGCGTGGTCGAGCCGTACGAGTGCCCGACGCCCACCACGCGGGCGGACGGGTTGACGGCCTTGATGCCGTCGGCGAAGGATGCCAGCGACACCGCGCCGTCCTCGGCCTGCTTCTCGGACATCGCGTCGATGAGGTTCTGCGGGGCGTCGTAGCCCATCCACATGACCAGCGCCGTGGTCAGGTCGCGGCGCTTGCTGAGTACGATCAGCTGATCGGCCTGCCGCTCGAGGTCGTACATCTGCTGGGAGACGTCGCGCACGTCGACCGCGTCGGACGTGTTCGAGAACAGGCCCTGCGCATACACGCCCACATTGTCGGCGGTGTCGACGTCGCCGACGGCGAGCGCGATGTCCACCCGCTCCGCGCCGACCGCGAGCATCACGAGCGCCATGTCGGGGTGGGTCTGCAGCGCCAGCCGGGTGTTCGCGAGCGCGGCCATCTTGTCCTGCCAGACGGCGTAGGCGGGGTTGGGTACGGCGATCGCGCCGCCCGCCACGTCGTCCGGCATGACGGCGGCGCTGGGCTCCGTCGCCTGCAGTGCCGCGATCTCGGCCGCGAGCCGGGCACGGTCGATGCGGTTGCGCACACCCATCGGGATGCCGTCGAGGTTGCCCACCTGCTCCGGGTGCGCGGCGACGACCTGGGCCTGCTGCGCGGGCGTCAGCGACCGCCACCACGCGTGGTTCTGCGTCGCCGTGGCGCGCACGGGCGGCGCCATCGGGTCGGGAAGCCGCGTCTTCGCGGTGGTCGGGTCTGTGCTGTTCGGGTTCCGGGTGGTCGAGTGCGTCGCGCTCGGGTGCGTCACGCCCACCGTGGCTGCTGCCGCGGAGACGACGAGGGACTGCCATGGGGCCGAGTTCGGCAGTTCCAGCTGCGCCGGGCTGAGCGTGCTGAGGACGACGGCTGCGGCGAGGCCGAACGCCAGCGCACCCGTCGTCATCAGCGCGCGCGGGTCAGCGCGCGCTCGGCTCAACGAGTACACAGAACACCACCCTTTCTGGGTGGCATCCAGCTACCGCTTGTCCCGCCGCCCCCCCAGCACGGGACTATGGATTGCAAGTTTATCCACAGAACCTGCATTTTCCGATAGGGGTGTGCGACAGGGGTGTATTGTGCAACACCGCCCCGGTCGTGTCCGGTCGCCTCGCCGGCCACTCGGGAAGCGCTCGGCGACGGGAGACGGGCCCCCTGCGCCCACGCGACGGGGCGCGGAGCCGAAGCCCCGCGCC
>DATMTQ010000074.1:0-10938 GCA_035564095.1 Microbacterium sp.
CCACGCCGTCCCCGGCCACGCCGATCCGCGCCGCGGGCACCATGCTCACGCGGCCGCCGGCGAGATGCGCGCGCACCCCGAGGTCGAGACCGTCGTCGGCGCCGACCATCGCCGGGTCGAGGCCGCCGAGACTCAGCCAGGCATCCCGGCGGATCAGGATGCCGCGCACGTCCGCGCCGAGCACGTCGTCGGCGCCGTCGTGCTGGCCCTGGTCGAACTCGCCGGCGGCGAGCTCGACGGCACGGCCTGCGGGTGTCATGCTCTGGCCGAGCGAGACGATGCGCACCTCGTCGTCCAGGCGCACGAGCTTGGGCGCGGCGAATGCCACCGACGGGGCGCGCTCGAGCGCGTCGGCGAGCGCCTCGAGGGCGCCGGAGTTCGGCACGGTGTCCTGGGCGAGAAGCCAGACGGCGTCGCCGGTGAGCCCCTCGTCGGCCAGGTGCAGCACCTGCGCGTACGACGTCGGGCGCGGGGTGGTGAGCACCTCGACGTCGGGGAAGTCGGACACGGCGTCCGTCAGCGACGGGTCGGGGGCGCACAGAATGACGGTGACCCGGTCGACGGGGCGCGTCTGCGCGCCGAGCGCGGCCAGGGTCCGGCGCAGATGATGCGCAGATGGCACGTGGGCGTCGGGTCGGGCGACCAGAACTGCATGAACTCGGGCAGGCATGACCTGCCCAGCCTAGGCATGACCCGGGCCCGCCCCCGCCTTACGCGCCGAGGACGCCCGAGACCGGGTCAGCTTGCGCGGTGCTTGAGGCGCCGGCGCTCCCGCTCGGACAAGCCGCCCCAGATGCCGAAGCGCTCATCGTTCTGCAGCGCGTACTCGAGGCACTGGTCGCGCACGTCGCACGAGGCGCAGATGCGTTTCGCATCCCGCGTGGAGCCGCCCTTCTCCGGGAAGAACGCCTCGGGATCCGTCTGCGCACACAGCGCGTCGGTCTGCCAGGAGAGCGGATTGTCGTCTTCGACCTCGCTCCGCCGGACACCGGGAACCCCGCGCTCGATCGGATCGACGAACCAGTCCCCAGGAACCTCGGACCGGTATTGTGCTGCCGCCATTTTCGTTGCCCCTTTCCCCCCGAAACGCAAAAGGACGATGCACTAATTACACCGATGTCATTCCCGATGGTCAAGTCGCAGATGGTAAAGCCTCATGTGCGGGTTGAACCTTTGCGACGCGCCGTCGGCGTGTCGCGTTCCATAACGGTCCGGTCTCGACGGTGAGAGATCCCACCCGGCCGGATGCCAGGCGCTGCGCGGTACCCTGATCGGCGATGGCCGTCCTCTCCAAACATCCTGTCGGCGCCGTGCCCGGACCTCCGGCGCGCGAGCGGACGGGGCATCTTCTGCTGCGCACCTGGTGCGTGTTCGTGCTCTTCTCGGCGCTGGCCGGGCTCGGCTGGATCAACGCGATCGGGGCGGTGCCCTCCGGCATCCTCACCGTCGCGATCGCCGTCGTGTCGGGCGTGCTGTGGCTCGTGCTGCGACCACCCGTGCAGTGGCGCCGCCTGCCGTGGTTCGGGGTCGCGTACATCGTCTGGGCGGGGATCTCGGTGTTCTGGTCGCACTGGCCGGGAACCACGATGCTCACGTGGGCGCTCGTGGTGGTCACCACCCTGCAGGCACTCTTCGTCGCATCCGTGCTGACGTGGCACGAGATCGTCGCGGCACTGGCCGCCGCGCTCAAATGGTGCGTCGGCCTCTCGCTCGTGTTCGAGCTCGCCGTGTCGCTGTTCGTCCCGGGGCGCCTCCTCCCCCAGTTCGCACTGCCGGTCCCGGGGCGCCATTACGACCCGATCGTGTTCTGGTCCCGCGCGAACCTGCTGCGCGGGGGCCTGTGGCATGGGCTCGTCGAGGGCGGACGCATCCAGGGCATCTACGGCAACGCCAACCCGCTCGCCGCCGTCTGCCTCGTCGCGATCATCGTGTTCGCGGTGCGCATCGCCGCCGGGGCCCCGCGCCGTGCGCTGCTGGTCGTGTGGATCGCGATCGCGGCGTATCTGCTGTACCGCGCCGAGTCGGCGACGATCCTGCTCGCCGCGGTGTGCGTCGCCGCCGTGCTCGCCGCGATGCTCGGCATGCGCACCGCCCGGACGCCGGGCGCCCGCACCCGCCGGTATCTGCTGTTCGCCGCGGTCGCCGTCCTGGGCGGGATCGCGGCGTGGGCGAAGCGCGATCAGCTCTTCACGGCGCTCGGCCGCTCCTCCGACCTGACCGGCCGCCAGAACATCTGGCAGGACGTGCTCGCGCGCACCGCCGAGCATCCGGTGGTCGGCTGGGGCTTCGCGACGCCATGGCTTCCCACCGACCCCGCCTTCCACCGCTGGATCGTCGACCACGGCCAGTCGGTGATGCAGGCGCACAACATGTGGATCGACGCGTCGATGCAGGTGGGGATCGTCGGGCTGGTGCTGCTGGCCGGGTACTACCTCACCGGCATCTGGCGCTCCTGGTTCTTCGCCGTCGACCGTCCACGCTGGGACCTCGACGCGCACCGCCCGTATTCCGCACTGTCGGTGCTGCCTGTGCTCCTGTTCACCGTGCTGCTCGTGCAGGGCCTCGCAGAGTCGGAGCCCCTGCTGCTGTGGGGCTGGATGCTGCCGATCCTGTTCGTCTTCAAGATCAAGCAGGCCCCGATCGTCGGCTTCGGTCCCGGCGAGAAGTCCGCGCAGCTCGAGCGCGGCGAGCAACTCGCGGCCTGACCGATCAGCCGAGGCCGGTCACCGGCACCCCGAGCCATTCGCCGAGGTCGGCGATCTCGGCGCGGATCATCTCCATCTCCTCGGGCTCGATGACGGCGAGCTCGTGGATCGCGGTGACCTGCAGCGTCTCGCGCTTGCGGTCGAGGGCGGCATCCAGCAGCGCCACGAACCGGTCGCCGACGAGGATCGGATGCGCGAACTGGCCGTACACGCGCTGCGTCTTGGGCTTGAACTGCTCGAGCACGTAGTCGAACTCGAACACGTCGCGCAGCCGAGGACGGTCGAACAGCACGCGGTCGTACGGGTTGAGGACGGCGACGCGTCCGCCGGGATCGTCGTCGAGCCCGGCGAGCGCCTGCGGATCGACGCGCCACCGGCCCTTCACCCCCTCGATGACCGCGGGTTCGCCGGCCTCGCCGACGGGCGTCCACGGCGAGCGCTGCCGGGCGATGCCCGCGGCCTGCAGCCGCCGTACGTCGAGCAGGCGCGCAGCCTCGGTGTCGGAGTACTCCGGCAGGTCCGGCGGCCAGACGCGCTCCACCACGTCCCACCGGCGCAGGCGCCCCGCACGGCCGACCACCGCCACGCGGCCCTGCCGCTCGAGGCATTCCAGCATCCGCGGCACCTGGTTCGGGCCGTACCATCCGCTCTCGGACTGCCGGGCGACCTGCGCGGTGTCCTGGATCGCGGATGCCGGCAGGGGGCCGTCGGCGCGGAGTCTCGCCAGCACGTCGTCGGCGAAGCGGGCGTTGGCGTCCATCCACTCGCGCACCCGGGCGTACTGCGGCCATCGGCGCATGCGCGGGATCATCAGCGGCAGCACGCTCACGGGCCGGATGGTGCCGTCGTATTCGAAGAGCACACGGTCGTCCTCGACCGCCTTGACCAGCTGACCGGGCTCGTATCCCCAGCCGATGCGCGCCCACGCCGTGGCGTGCTGCGCCGGCGCGATCACCGCGGTGGGATCGATCTTGATCTCCGTCAGCTGCTCGGCCACCTCGACCACGTCGCCGGGACGGTTCGCGTCGAGCAATTGGGCGCGCACGATGAGACGCCGCGCATCCTCCCGGCTGAGGGTGTGGGTCATGCCCCGAGGCTACGCCGGGGCGCCGACATCACAGCCGCCGCCACAGCCGCCCGCGGCGGAGGGCGGTCGCGATCAGGCGCCAGCCGACGAGGAAGACGAACAGCACGATGCCCGCGACGATGACGAACGACACCGCGACGCCCTGCCCCACCGCGGCGCGCAGCAGCATCCCGACGATGAGCGTGCCGGCCCAGACCTCCAGGCCGCTGCGCCACGGCGCCAGGGGCCTGCGCCAGACGCGACCCGACAGCCAGCCGACGAAGGCGCCCGCGAGGAACGGCCAGGACGTGACCCAGAGCCCCGCGACGGCGTCCTCGCCGTGACTGGCCCGTCCGATGTACGCGAACAGCACGATGAGGACGACATCGAGCACGAGGGCGAGGCCGAGCAGGGAGCGACGGGTCTTCATCCCTTCAGCCTAGGCATCGGGGCCCGGCGCCATCTCCATGCACGGGAATGCATCGCACGGGAGACCGGTTGGAGGTGGTGTGCAACGCTTCGGAACACTCTCGTTCGGCCACTACGGCCCGCTCGGCGGCGGCCGCGAACTCACCGCGCGCGACTCCATCCTGCAGGCCATCGACCTCGCGCAGGGCATGGACGACCTCGGCGTCGACGGCATCTACTTCCGCGTGCACCACTTCGCCCGGCAGCAGTCGTCCCCGATGCCGCTGCTGGCCGCCATCGCGGCCCGCACCGAGCGCATCGAGATGGGCACCGGCGTCATCGACATGCGGTACGAGAACCCGCTGTACCTCGCCGAGGAGGCGGCGGCCGTCGACCTGATCTCCGGCGGCCGGCTCGCGCTGGGCGTGAGCCGCGGCTCACCCGAGACCGTCGTGCGCGGCTACGAGGCGTTCGGCTACGTGGGCGAGGACCCCCGCGGCGCGGACGTGGCCCGCGAGCACTTCTCCACGTTCCTGCGCGCGATCGACGGCGAGGGCATCGCCGAGCGCGACCCGCACTCGCCGTTCGGCGGCCCTTCGACAGGCTCAGGGGCCGGATCGACAGGCTCAGGGACCGGATCGACAGGCTCAGGGACCACACTGCAGCGCATCGAGCCGCACTCCCCCGGGCTGCGCTCGCGCGTGTGGTGGGGTGCGGGCAGCCGTGACACGGCCGCATGGGCGGGCCGCGTCGGCGTCAACCTGATGTCGTCCACGCTGCTCACCGAAGACGCCGGCATGCCGTTCGACGAGCTGCAGGCGGAGCAGATCGACCTCTTCCGGACCGCGTGGAAGGAGGCCGGGCATCCGGGCACGCCGCGCACGTCGGTGAGCCGCAGCATCTTCCCGATCGTCACCCGGCAGGACGCCCTGTACTTCGGCCGCCCCGAGGGCGAAGGCGTGGGGTACATCGACGGCGGCCGCGCCACCTTCGGCCGCACGTTCGCCGCCGAGCCCGACGTGCTGGTCGAGCAGCTGAAGCAGGATGCCGCCCTGGCGTCCGCCGACACGCTCATGCTCACCATCCCGAGCCAGCTCGGCGTCGCGTACAACCTGCACGTCGTCGAGACGTTCGCGAAGCACGTGGCGCCCGCGCTGGGCTGGACGGGCACGCGCGCCTGACATGCGTCGGCCTCAGAGATGGATCGCCATCGTGGCGATCCGTCTCTGTCGTTTTCGCCGCGAAGTCGATAGCTGAAAAAATGCTATGCCATACGATTGATTGTCCGACGCGACGCAGCGGTCGCAACGCCCGAAAGAAAGTACGGCCTGATGGCAACGAAGACATCCTCCCCGCGCCTGGCGCGATCCCTCGGCCTGTGGGCCATCGTGGGTCTCGGTCTCGGCTACATGACTCCGACGACGGTGTTCGACACGTTCGGCGGGGTCGCCGAGGAATCGAAGAACCTCGTCCCGCTGGCCTACATCGCAGCCCTGGTGGTGATGCTGTTCACAGCCATCAGCTACGGCCGGATGACCCGCGTGTTCCCGTCGGCGGGCTCGGCGTACACGTACACGTCCGAGACGATCCACCCGAACGTCGGGTTCGTCATCGGCTGGTCCTCACTTCTGGATTACCTGTTGCTGCCGATGGTGAACGCGCTCATCGGCAAGAACTACTTCGAGTCGTTCTTCCCCGATGCCCCGGTCTGGATCTTCGTCGTGATCTACATCGCGATCATCACCGCGCTGAACTTCTGGAGCATGAAGGGCACGTCGAACATCAACATGGTGCTCGTCGCGTTCCAGACCGTCGCGATCCTGGTGTTCTGCATCCTCGCCTGGGTGCAGCTCACGCACGGCGCGGGGGATGCCACCCCGTGGACCATCAAGCCGCTGTGGAACGACCAGGTCTCGTTCAACAACATCGCCACCGCCGCGACGATCGTGTGCTTCTCGTTCATCGGCTTCGACGCGATCACCATGTACTCCGAAGAGGCGAAGTCGACGAGCACGGTGCCGAAGGCCATCGTCGTGGCGCTGCTGCTCGGCGGTCTCATCTTCTTCCTCGGCGCCTGGTTCTCGCAGTCCGTCTTCCCGACCGCGACCGACATCCTCGGCTACAACCCTGGCCTCAAGCCCGACGACCTCGTGAATGAGTCCACGCTGCCCCCGATGGCGTTCGCGGTGGGCGGCACGTGGTTCAAGATCGTGTTCACCGCCGCCTCGATGGGCGCCATGGTGGCATCCAGCCTGTCGTCGCACGCCTCGGTGTCGCGCATGATCTACGTGATGGGCCGCAACGGCACAGGCCCCGTCTCGCGATTCCTGTCGTTCATCCACCCGAAGTCCTTCACCCCGACCAACGCGGTGATCCTCGTCGGCGCGGTGTCGCTGCTGGCCATCCCCATGGACCTCGACACCGCCTACTCGCTGATCAACTTCGGCGCCCTGATCGCGTTCACCTTCGTGAACATCACGGTCATCGTCTACTACGCCTTCCGCCGGCGCGAAATCAACGGCTTCGTCCAGGTGTCCCGCAACGTCGTCCTGCCGAGCATCGGGGTCGTGCTGACCGCGATCCTGTGGCTGAACCTGAGCAAGGATGCGCTGTGGGCCGGATCGGTCTGGCTGGTGATCGGCGTCATCCTGCTCGCGTATCTCACGCGCTTCTTCCGGAAGCCGCTCACCATGAAGCTGGAGGAGGAGACCCTCGCCGAGGAGGGCACCCCGATCCCGCACGTACCGCACGGCCACGAGCACGAGCACGAGGACGAGGAGACCGTCGCGGTCGACCGGGTCTGACCACGCGGAGGCGGGCGGTCAGCTGGCGCTGCCGCCCGCCTCGAGCACGTCGCCCGTGGGCAGCTCCTGGTGGCCGCCGAACTGCAGGCGCATCGCCGAGAGCACCTGGTTGGCGAAATGGTCCTCGTCGCGGGAGGCGAACCGCTCGAACAGGGATGCCGCCAGCACCGGCGCCGGGACACCGACGTCGACGGCGGCCTTGACCGTCCAGCGTCCCTCCCCCGAATCCGAGACGCGTCCGGCGAGGCCGTCGAGGGTGGGGTTGGCCTGCAGCGCAGCGGCGGACAGGTCGAGCAGCCACGACGCGATGACCGAACCGCGGCGCCACAGCTCGGCCACCTTCGCGGTGTCGATGTCGAACTGGTAGTACTCCGGCTCCTCCAGCGGTGCGACCTCGGCGGAATGCTCCGCGGACCGGATGCCGGCGTCCGCGTTGTGCAGGATGTTCAGCCCCTCGGCGAGCGCGGCCATGATGCCGTATTCGATGCCGTTGTGCACCATCTTGACGAAGTGCCCCGACCCGGTCGGTCCGGTGTGCAGATAGCCGCGCTCCTCCGGAGCGAGGGCGCCTTCCCGACCCGGGGTGCGGTCGATCTCGCCGACGCCGGGCGCGAGGGTGGCGAGGATCGGCTCGATGCGGTCGAACGCGGCATCCGGGCCTCCGGCCATGAGGCAGTAGCCCCGCTCCAGGCCGAACACGCCGCCCGAGGTGCCGATGTCCATGAAGTGGATGCCGTGGCCGGCGAGGGCCTTCGCGCGTCGGACGTCGTCGCGGTAGTTCGAGTTGCCGCCGTCGATGAGGATGTCACCCGGCTCGAGGTGGGGCGCCACCTCGTCGACGATCTTCCCGGTGAGACCGGCCGGCACCATCAGCCACACCACGCGCGGCGCCTGCAGGGCGCCCACGAGACCGGCGATGCTGTCCGAGCCGGTGGCCCCTTCCGCCGCGAGGGCCGCGACGGCGTCCTCGTTCACGTCGTAGACGACCGCATCGTGCCCGTCGCGCATGAGGCGGCGCACGATGTTGGCACCCATCCGGCCGAGGCCGATCATTCCCA
Source organism: Microbacterium sp. (assembly GCA_035564095.1). Lineage (GTDB taxonomy): Bacteria > Actinomycetota > Actinomycetes > Actinomycetales > Microbacteriaceae > Microbacterium. The sequence goes on from DATMTQ010000074.1 coordinate 8,042, forward strand.
GTTGCATGGATTTCCCGTCCCTTCGGTGGCCGTCGCGTGGACGCGGGGCCTCGCTCGGCTCAGCCTACCGAGGCCCTGTTCGTCGCCGGGCGGGCCGCTCCGTCCCGGCGCGCAACGGACCGTTGCGCCCTGCATCCCCCGACGATTTCCCCGCGACCGAATTCACCTAGACTGATGCCCAGTAGCGGGCTCTGCCACCGGCGGCCAGAGGGCTACGGCGGGCCCGCGCGACGGAGGCCCCGTATGGATGTGCTCGACCCCCTCGCGCTCGCGCGCTGGCAGTTCGGCCTGACCACTCTGTATCACTTCATCTTCGTCCCGCTGACGATCGGCATGGGACTCGTCGTCGCGATCTTCCAGACCGCGTGGCATCGCACCGGCAAGCTGAAGTGGCTGCATCTCACGCAGTTCTTCGGGAAGATCTTCCTCATCAACTTCGCCATGGGCGTGGTGACGGGCATCGTGCAGGAGTTCCAGTTCGGAATGAACTGGTCGGACTACTCCCGCTTCGTCGGCGACGTCTTCGGCGCGCCGCTCGCGTTCGAGGGGCTCATGGCGTTCTTCCTCGAGGCGACGTTCATCGGGCTGTGGATCTTCGGGTGGGATCGTCTGCCGCGTCCGCTGCACCTGGCATCCATCTGGATCGCGTGGCTCGGCGCCACGTTCTCGGCCTACTTCATCCTCGCCGCCAACGCCTGGATGCAGAACCCGGTCGGATACCGCGTGGTCGACGGCCGCGCGCAGCTGACGAGCCTGTGGGCGCTGCTGGGCAACAAGGTGGCTCTCGCGACCTTCCCGCACACCATGTTCGCGTCGTTCATGTTCGCCGCCGCGGTCGTGGTGGGCGCGGCCGCATGGCAGATCAAGCGTGGCCGCAACGTCGAGATCATGCGTCCGGCGCTGCGCTTCGGCCTGTGGGGAGTGCTGCTCGGATTCGTCGGTGTGTTCATCGCCGGCGACCAGCTCGCGATCGCGATGGTCGAGACCCAGCCGATGAAGATGGCCGCCGCCGAGGCCTTCTACAACAGCGGCTGCGGCGCGGACGCATCGTTCTCGCTCTTCTCGCTCGGCACCCCGGACGGCACCAGCGAGATCTTCTCGGTGCGCGTGCCGTACCTGCTCGCGCTGCTGTCGACCCACACGTTCACCGGGTGCGTCGAGGGCATCAACGACCTGAACGCCCTCTACGCGCACCGGTTCGCCGCCACAGGGCTGAGCGACTTCGCCCCCACCATCTGGATCACCTACTGGGCCTTTCGCTGGATGATGGGGCTCGGCGCCCTCGCCGCGCTCATCTCGCTGGCCGGCCTCTGGGTCACGCGCCGGAAGGCGAAGCGCCCGGTCGCGAGCTGGATGTGGACCGTCGCGATCTGGGCCGCTCCCCTCTCGCTGCTGGCGAGCCTCGTCGGATGGGTGTTCACCGAGATGGGCCGCCAGCCGTGGATCGTGTTCAGCCTCATGCTCACGCAGAACGGCGTCTCGCCGAAGGTGCCGGGCTGGCAGGTGCTGACCTCCCTCGTCGTGTTCACCGCGCTCTACGCCGCGCTCTTCCTCATCGAGTTCGGGCTCATCGTGAAGACGGTGCGGAAGGGGCCGGACGAACTCCCCGACCCGGATGCCGTGCACGTGCCGGGCGCCCCGGCGCATCCGCAGCTCACGACGACGGTCTACTGAGAGGGGACGCATCATGGATCTCGCGCACCTGTGGTTCTGGATCATCGGCATCCTCTTCATCGGGTACTTCGTGCTCGACGGGTTCGACTTCGGCGTCGGCATGTCGCTCCCCTTCCTCGGCCGCGACGACGTGGGCCGCCGTCAGGTGATCAACACGATCGGCCCCGTGTGGGACCTCAACGAGACGTGGCTGATCGTCGCCGGCGCGTGCCTGTTCGCCGCTTTCCCGCAGTGGTACGCCACGCTGTTCAGCGGGTTCTACCTGCCGCTGCTGCTCATCCTCGTGACGCTGATCCTGCGCGGCGTCTCGTTCGAGTACCGCCACCAGCGCGATTCGCTGCGCTGGAAGGCCGGGTTCGACACGATGATCGTCGTCGGCTCCGCCGTGCCCGCGTTCCTCTGGGGCGTCGCGTTCGCGAACATCGTGCACGGCGTGCCGCTGGATGCCGGTCACGACTTCACCGGGTCGCTGCTCACGCTGCTGAACCCGTATGCGCTCCTCGGCGGACTCACGACGCTCCTGCTCTTCTTCGTGAACGGGCTGCTGTTCGTCGCGCTGAAGACCGACGGGCAGGTGCGCGAGGACGCCCGGCGGCTGGCGTTCCGCGTCGGCGTCCTGGCGCTCGTCGTGGCCGCGGGCTTCCTGGTGTGGACGGTGTCCGCGCACCTCAGCGCGGCGGTGGTGCTGTTCGCGGTCGTCGCCGCCGTCTGCCTGCTGGTGTCGATCGTGTGCAACCTGCGCGGCGTCGAGGGGTGGGCGTTCGGGTTCGGCGCGGTCGTCGTGATGGCGGCGGTGCTCACCCTGTGGTGCGCCCTGTACCCCGCCGTCATGCCGGCCTCGAACGATGCGGCGCACAGCCTGACGATCGAGAACGCCTCCAGCAACCTGTACACGCTGCAGGTCATGTCGTGGGCGGCGCTCATCTTCCTGCCTCTCGTGCTGCTGTATCAGGGATGGACGTACTGGATCTTCCGGCGCCGCGTCACCCGTTCGCACATCGAGAACGCCGCCGCGGCGCATTGACCGGGCGCCTGGGCCCGGGGCCCGTCGACCGAAGGCTGCTGCGGTACGCCGCGGCATCCCGCTCGTTCTTCGCGCTCAGCGCGCTCGTGACCGCCCTGCAGACGGCGGTGACCGTCGCGTTCGCCGCCGTGCTGACGCATCTGCTCACCGGCGCGATCGCCGGGATGCCGGCCGGCGCGCTGTGGCCGTGGCTCGGGGC
>DATMTQ010000075.1:0-10840 GCA_035564095.1 Microbacterium sp.
CGCACGGAGGGACGCACATCCCCAGGTGAGCTCGCCGAGCCCGATCAGAACCAGCGCGGCGAGCACGACCAGGGACGCCCCGTCGCGACGCCCGGCGCCGATGGATCCCGCCAGGGCGAGGTTCAGCAGGCCGGCGCCCCAGGAGCACAGCGCCGGCCAGGTGTGCACGACCCGGCCCATGAACGTCACTGCATCGCGAGACGGGAGGACCCGCTGCGTTCGACGCCGAGGCCGAAGGCCAGCAGCACGATGGCGCTCGCGAGGTGCAGGAAGTGGTCGAACGTGTTCAGCGCGAGGATGTTCGCCGCGGTGCCCACCAGGAAGAACCCGGCGATGCCGAGCAGCAGATAGGCCGCACCGATGACCGTGTTCGTCGTCTTCGCGGCCCGGGTCGACACCAGCCCGGAGATCACCAGCGCGGCGCCGATCAGCAGGTGCGCCACGTTGTGCAGCGGGTTCACCATGAAGATTCCCAGCAGCATCCCGCCGTTCGTGGCGAGGAACGAGACTCCGCCGGTCACGGCGAATCCGAGCAGGCCGACGACGAGGTACACGGCGCCGAAGATCACGGCGATGAGGCGGTTGGGGGACGTACGCATGGCTTTCCTCCTTCATTGCGCGGCGGGTGCCGCTCAGAAGGGATTCGGAGCCGTGCCGGAATCGGATTCACGATTCGGCGGAGTTCGCAAGGGGCCTGCGCCGGCCCGGCGCGCGGCGTAGTCTGCCTGGCGAACGGGAAGGGGCCCATCGTGGGACGACTGAACGAACTCGCACAGAACGCCGTCGACACGGTCGAGAGCACGGAATCTCTGGATCGGATCTCCGAGCCGCTGGCCGCATTCGTGAAGAAGATCGCGGGCGCCAGCCCGGCCGTGAAGAACGCGCTCTCGGGCACGTGGCTCGGGCATTCGCTGCATCCGGTGCTGACCGATCTGCCGATCGGCGCGTGGGTGAGCGCCACCATGGTGGACCTCGCCGGGGGCGAGGAGGGCGCCGCCGCCGCCCGCCGGCTCGTCGGCATCGGCGTGCTCGCCGCGGCGCCGACCGCGGCCGCCGGCGCCGCGGACTGGTCCGACACCCACGGGCCGGCGCAGCGCACGGGACTGATCCACTGGGCCGGGAACTTCACCGCCACGGTGCTGCAGGGCACCTCGTGGGTGGTGCGCCGCCGCGGCCATCGCGGCGCGGGAGCCGCGCTCAGCCTGCTCGCGCTCACCATCACCGTCGGCGCCGCATACCTCGGCGGCCATCTGACCCTGCGGCGCGGGGTCGGGGTCAACCACACCGCGTTCCAGGAGGACGTCGCCGAGTGGACGGATGTCGCGGCCGACGCCGACCTGCAGGAGGCGCAGCCGCTGCGCGTCGAGGCATCCGGCGTGCCGGTCCTGCTCGTCCGTGACGGCGGCACCGTCCGCGCCCTGTCGGCCACCTGCACGCATGCCGGCGGGCCGCTCGACGAGGGCGCGATCGAGGACGGCTGCGTGACGTGTCCCTGGCACGGCAGCCGGTTCCGCCTGGACGACGGCACGGTCGTGCGCGGGCCGGCGGCGGCCCCGGAGCCCGTGTGGGACGTGAAGGTCGAGGACGAACGGGTCTGGATCCGCTCCGCCGACGCGCAGGCGTGAGACCTATGCCTCGATCTTCTCGTGGTGGTCGAGGGACTCCCACGCCTTCATCCGCGCGCGCGCATCGGGCCCGAGCTTCGCGGCGATGGGCACGATGAGCGCCTCGAGCAGCATCGTCATGCCGCCCAGGGATTCGAACGGCGACGCCGACTGACCGCTGACCGCGAGCACGACGTCGGCGTGCTGCGCGGCCGGCGACAGCCACTCGTCGGTCACGACGATCACCGAGACGCCGCGCTGCTGGAGCTGCGCGGCGAGGTCGACGGCGTCGGGCTGGTAGCGCCGGATGTCGAGGATGACGCAGACGTCGCGCCGCTTCAGGTCGAGGACTTTGCCGCGATCGCGATGCCACGGGCTCTTCAGCACGGTCACCCGCGGGCGGATCCACGACAGCAGGTCTCCGAACCGGGCCGCGACCCCTCCGCTGTACCGCCCGCCCGCGACGTAGACGGAACGGCTCGCGTCGGAGATCAGCCGCACGGCGGCATCCAGCTCGTGCGGCGGGATGTCGCGCACGGATGCGTTCGTCGCCTCGAGCATGACCGAGACGGAGGACTGCACGAGGTCGGCCGCGGATTCGTCGCCGACGGGATCGACCAGGCGCTCGGCCGGGCCGCCGCCGCGCGTGCTGAGCTCCACCCGCAGCCGGTCCTGCATCGCCGGGAAGTTCGCGTATCCGAGGCGCTTGGCGAACCGCAGCACCGACGGCCCGGAGACGCCGGCCCGCTCGGCCAGCCCCGCCACGGTGTGCAAGCCCGCGCTCGGGTAGTCCGCGAGCAGCGCGCGGCCGACGTGCCGCTCCGCGGGGCTCAGCGCCTCCATGCGGGTGCGGATGCGGTCGGCGACCGACTCCTCGGATCCGGTCATGCGGCCACCCGCAGCGCGGTCAGCGCCACGCTGCCGGTGGCGAGCTCGACCGTGGTGAGCGACTCCGCGGGCAGCGCCGTCCATCCGTCCTGCCCGAGGCCGCTCGAGGCGAAGACGACCGTTCCGTCGGCGTCGGTGCGCGCGTACATCTGGTAGTAGCAGGCCTCGTGGCCGTCGGGCAGCCCGTCCGCCCCGGATGCCACCCGCATGTCTTCGACCTCGGCCGGGCTGAGCGGTGCGGTGTTCGCGTGCACCGCAACGAGTTCACGGCCGTCGAGGATCACGGCATTCAGACTCGCAGTCGGGAACGCGGATCGCAAGCGCGCCACCGCCTCGGCGACGGCGTCCGTGAGCGTCTCGAAGCCGGGCCGGAGCGCTGCCACCAGCGCCAGATACCGCTCACTGTCGGTCGCTCCGCTCATGGTCGCCAGAGTCTCGGGAGCCAGCATCGCCTCGAGCCGCGCGCGCGGCTCGATCGTGCCGTTGTGCATCAGGGCGATGCCGTCGCGGGTGAACGGGTGGTTGTTCGCCTCGTCGGTGGCCCCGCCGATCGACGCGAGACGCAGGTGCACGCCCATCGCGACGGCTGCCTGCGCGTCGGTGAGGTGTCGGAATCCGGAGGCGTGCCGCGCACCCTGCAGCTCGCGTCGGGTGCGCACCGCACCGCCGGGGGCGGCGACCCATTCCGCGCCCCATCCGTCGGCGTGCAGGCCGGCGAGGCCGGCGAACCGGGAGAGCTGCGCGGCTCCCATGACCTCCCGCAGGGTCCGGGGGACGGGGGAGGCGAAAGCGACGAGGCGGCACATCGGCATCTGCTCACAATCTCAATATCGGAACTTGTAACGTTCGATACAGTCTGGCACACTCGGTTCCAATCCGTAATGCATGATTCGCTCGCCGATGACGAGCGGAGCGGGCATCGGGGCACCTCGACCCGGCACGGCTCCCCCACAGATCGATGGAGAAATCAATGAAGAGAACTCTCGCGTGCGCCGGTGCCGGCGCCCTGATCACCGCCCTGACCGCGTGCACCGGCACCGGCACCGCGCCGACGGCGAGTCAGCCGAGCGCCGGCCACGCCGACCCGAAGATCGAGGCGATCGTCCCGGCATCCCTCAAGAGCAAGACCATCACGATGGCGACGGATGCCTCCTACGCGCCTTTCGAGTCCTACGCCGCCGACCACACCACGATCGTCGGGTTCGACGTCGACATGGTGAACGCGGCCTTCGCGAAGATGGGGCTGAAGGCCCAGATCGTCAACGCCGGCTTCGACACGATCATCCCGGGTCTGGCAGCCGGTCGCTACGACCTGAGCGCATCCGCATTCGCCGTGACGGCGGAGCGGGCCAAGGTCGTCGATTTCGTGGACTACATGCAGGGCGGTTCGGCGCTCGCGGTCGCGAAGGGCAACCCGCAGAACCTGCGGATGGACCCGCTCGCGCTGTGCGGCCGGCCGATCGGGGCCGAGAAGGGCAGCACGCAGGCCATCGACCAGCTGCCCGCCATCCAGCAGAAGTGCCAGGCGGCCGGCAAGCAGGCCGTCGACGTGCAGCTGTACCCGTCGACCGATGCCATGGAACTCGCGCTGACCAGCGGCCGGGTCGTCGCGGTGTTCTCCGGCGGAACCGGTCTCGCCGTCCAGACGAAGGCCTCGCAGGGCAAGATCGAACTCGCGCCCGGTCCGCTGTACGACCCGGTGCCCGACGGAGTCGCCTTCCCGAAGGACTCCCCCTTGGTCAAGCCCTTCGCCGCCGCCGTCAAGGCGATGTACGCGGACGGCTCGATGAAGGCGCTCGCGCACAAGTGGGGCCTGCCGGACGCCGACATGCTGCCCGCGGCGGAGCTCCGATGAGCGCCGAGACCGCGACCGCGCGGGTGCGGACCCTCGACGGCCTCACCATCGTCCCCCGCCGCTACCCCTGGCGCTGGATCACCGGCGCGGTGCTGCTGCTGCTCACGGGGCTCGTGGTGCGCGACGCGCTGACGAACCGGAACTTCGGCTGGGGCGTCGTGTGGCAGTACATCCGGGATGTCTCGATCCTGCGCGGGCTCGGCGTCACGATCATGCTCACGGTGATCTGCATGGTCGCGGGCGTCGTGCTCGGCATCCTCATCGCGGCGATGCGCCTGTCGGGCAACCCTGTCGCGCAGGTCGTGGCGTACCTGTACGCCTCGTTCTTCCGTGGAACGCCCGTGCTGGTGCAGCTGCTGTTCTGGTTCAACCTGGCGGCGCTGTACCCGGTGATCAGCTTCGGCATCCCGGGCGTGCACCTGAGCGCGAACGCGCTCATCTCGCCGATGACGGCGGCGATCCTCGGCCTCAGCCTCAACGAGGCCGCGTACATGTCCGAGATCATCCGCGGCGGCGTCCTCTCGGTCGACCACGGCCAGACCGAGGCGGCATCCGCCCTCGGCATGTCGCACGCCCGCACCCTGCGCCGCGTCGTGTTCCCCCAGGCGATGCGCGTGATCGTGCCCCCCACCGGGAACGAGGCGATCACGATGCTGAAGACCACCTCGATGGTGAGCGTGCTTGCGGTGCCGGATCTGCTGTACTCCAGCCAGGTCATCTACGCGCAGAACTTCCAGACCATTCCGCTGCTGATCGTGGCGTGCATCTGGTACCTCGTCGCCACCGCGATCCTCAGCGTCGGGCAGTACTACCTCGAGCGGCGCTTCGCGCGCGGAGGCCGGCGGTCGCTGCCGCCGACACCGCTGCAGCGCGTGCGTGCGGCCCTGGTCGCGCACCGGTCGGTGGAGGTGCACGGATGAACGGGACCCTGACGCTGCCGGCGCAGCCCATGGTGCGCGCCGAGCGCGTACGCAAGTCGTTCGGCGCCAACACGGTGCTCGACGGAGTCGACCTCACGGTGGAGCGCGGCGAGGTGCTGTGCATCATCGGGCCGTCCGGATCCGGCAAGAGCACGTTCCTGCGCTGCATCAACCATCTGGAGAAGATCGACGGCGGGCGGCTCTGGGTCGGCGACACCATGGTCGGCTACCGCCAGCAGGGCACCAAGCTGCACGAGCTGAAGGACGCGGAGATCTGCCGCCAGCGCACGAACGTCGGCATGGTGTTCCAGCACTTCAACCTCTTCCCGCACATGACCGTGCTCGGCAACCTGATGGAAGCCCCGGTGGGCGTGCGCAGGCAGCCCAAGGCGGAGGTGCGCGGGCGCGCCCTCGCGCTGCTCGACCAGGTGGGCCTCGCCGACAAGAAGGACGCCTACCCGCGCAACCTCTCCGGCGGCCAGCAGCAGCGGGTCGCGATCGCACGGGCGCTGTGCATGCAGCCCGACCTGATGCTGTTCGACGAGCCCACCTCGGCGCTCGACCCGGAGCTCGTCGGCGGCGTGCTGAGCGCGATGCTCGACCTCGCCCAGTCGGGCATGACGATGATCGTGGTCACCCACGAGATCGCGTTCGCGCGGGATGTCGCCGACCGGGTGGCGTTCTTCGACGGCGGCCAGATCGTGGAGTGCGGTCCGGCCGAACAGGTGATCAACGCGCCGCGGCACGAGCGCACGCAGCAGTTCCTCGCTGCGGTCCGCTGAGCCGCCCGACGGACGGGGCGGCGGTGATCCCGGCGCCCCGTCCTCGTCTCCCCGAGGCGGCATGCGCGTGTGCGGTGGACCCCCGGGCATGGACGGTCCTAGCATGGCGATGTCCGCCGGGACCCCGAAGCGGTACGGCGTCGGCCCGGTCGGACGCCTACCCGGGAGGGACCCCCATGATCGTCGATTGCGCGCATTACGTGGATGGCCGGCGACAGGGCGAGGGACCTCTGCAGCTCGACGAGGCCGCGGCCCTGTGCGAGACCGGCGGGTTCGTGTGGCTCGGCCTGTTCGAGCCGGAGGCCCGGGAGCTGACGCAGGTGCGCAAGACCTTCCGGCTGCATGAGCTGGCCGTCGAGGATGCGCAGACCTTCCACATGCGCCCGAAGATGGAGACCTACGACGAGGGCGTGCGCCTCGTCATCCTCCGCACCGCGCGCTACGACGACGCGGCCGAGGAGGTCGAGTTCGGCGAGATCAGCGTCTTCCTCGCGCCCACGTTCGTGATCACGGTGCGGCAGGGCGTGGCCAGCGAGCTGCATGGGGCGCGCCTGCGGCTCGAGCAGCGGCCCGAACTGCTCGCCACCGGCACGGCCGGGGTGCTGTGGGCGATCCTCGACCAGGTGGTCGACGGCTACACGCCGGTCGTCGCCGGTCTGGAGCACGACATCGACGAGATCGAGGCGACGGTGTTCTCCGGCAGCGCCGCACCGACCGAGCGGATCTATTCGCTGCGCCGCGAAGCCACCGACTTCTACCGGGCGGTGCATCCGCTGCTCACCGTGGTCTCCACCGTCGAGCGCACCGCGGCCGCACCGGTGCTGCAGCCCTACCTGCGCGACGTCCACGACCACCTGACGCTCATCAACGAAGAGGTCGCGGCGCAGCGCGACCTGCTCGGCACGGTGCTCGAGGCGAATCTCTCGGTGATCTCCGTCGAGCAGACGCGGGTCGGCGTGCGGCAGAACGCGACCATGGAGCGCCTCACCGTGCTGGCGACGGTGTTCCTGCCGCTGACGTTCATCACCGGCTTCTTCGGCCAGAACTTCTCCTGGCTCATCGATCACATCGGCGGCTTCTGGCCGTTCGTCGTCTACGGCATCGGCGGTCTCGTGATCCCGCTGGTGCTGCTGCTGGTCTGGCTGCGCCGCGGGGATTCGCGCCGCTCCCGCTGAGAGGCGACCGTCACAGCTCGATCTGCGACCCCATCACGATGACGCGGTCCCGCGGCAGGCTGAAGTGGTTGCTGGCATCCGACGTGATGTGGGATGCCGCCAGGAACAGCCGCTTGCGCCAGCGCGCCATCTCGGGAGAGCGGCCCTCGCGCAACTCGATCTTCGACAGGAAGTAGGTGGCCTTGTCGAGCTCGAGCGGCCCCTCCGCCTGCTCCGACGAGAGCGTCTGCAGGGTGCGCGGCACATCCGGAGTCTCGGTGTAGCCGAACCGCGCGGTGACGTGCGTGATCCCGTCGGTCGGGTCGCCGAGGTCGTCGACCGTGAAGCGCTCCGACTCGGGCAGGCGCGGCACCGTGTCGATCTCGACGGAGAGGATGATGACGCGTTCGTGGCGGACGTGGTTGTGCTCGACGTTCGCACGCAGGGCGAGCGGGGTGGTCGCACTGCCGGGGTTGAGGAAGATCGCCGTGCCGGGGACCCGGTCGACGAGGTCGGGGGTGATGCGCAGGTTCTGCACGAAGTCGGCGAGCGATCCTTCCGCATTCGTGCGCCGTGCGGTGATCAGCTCGCGGCCGCGCTGCCACGTCGTCATGACGGTGAACGCGACCACACCGATCGCCAGGGGCAGCCAGGCGCCGTGGACGAACTTGGTGAGGTTGACGGCGACGAACAGCAGGTCGACCGCGCCGAGCACGACGGCGCCTCCCCACAGCAGCCAGCCGGGCGTCGTCCAGCGATGGCGGGCCAGGTAGAAGAACAGGATCGTGGTGATCATGATGGTGCCGGTGACCGCCATCCCGTAGGCGAACGCGAGGGACGCCGAGCTGCGGAACGCGAACACCAGGGTGAGCACCGACACCATCAGCAGCCAGTTGATCCAGGGCACGTAGATCTGTCCGTGCGTCGATGACGACGTGTGCGCCACGCGCAGCCGGGGCAGGTAGCCGAGCCCGGCCGCCTGGCTGGCGACCGAGAACGCCCCGGAGATCACCGCCTGCGACGCGATCACGGTCGCCGCGGTGGCGAGCACCACGAGCGCGATCCGGCCCCAGCCGGGCGCGAGCAGGAAGAACGGCGCGGAGATGTTCGCGTGGTTCTGCAGGACGAGAGCACCCTGACCGAGATAGCTGATCCCGCACGCGGGGAAGACGATGAACAGCCACGCCAGCGATATCGGGCGCCGCCCGAAGTGCCCCATGTCGGCGTACAGCGCTTCCGCCCCGGTGACCGCGAGCACGACGGCGGCGAGTGCGAAGAACGCGATCTGGAAGTGCCCGACGAAGAACCCGATCGCGTACGTCGGCAGCAGCGCGAGCAGGATGCGCGGATCGTGGGCGATCCCGCCGATGCCGAGCACCGCGACCACGAGGAACCACACGACCATGACGGGGCCGAACAGGCGCCCGACGACCGTGCTGCCGAACTTCTGCATCAGGAACAGCACGAACAGGATGACGGCCGTCGCCGGCACGACCACCTCGCCGAGGCCGGGGCTGATCACCTTGAGCCCCTCGACGGCCGACAGCACCGAGATCGCCGGGGTGATCATGCTGTCGCCGAGGAACAGCGCCGCACCGAGTACGGCGAGTGCGGACAGCAGTGCGACGGTGCGGGTGCGGCCGCCCGGCGTCCACCGTCGCAGCAGGGTGAGCAGCGCCATGATGCCGCCCTCGCCGTCGTTGTCCATCCGCATCGCCAAGAGCACGTAGGTGACCGTGACGATGAGGACGATCGACCAGACGATGAGCGAGATGACGCCGTACAGGTTGTCGGTGGTCAACGGCACCGGGTGCGGATCGTTCGGGTTGAAGACGGTCTGCAGCGTGTAGATCGGACTCGTGCCGATGTCGCCGAACACGACCCCGAGCGCGCCGACGATGAGGGCGAGCCGGAGCGGGCTGCGGGAGGTGCGTGCAGGGCTGTTCACAGACGAAGCCTAGAGCCCGGCATCCGGCGACGAGCGCCGTCCTCACGGGATCCTCACGATCTGATCCCCTTGTCGCCGAGGTGCCCAGATGGTATACCAAAGAGGATCGAACCACTCCTCACCCCCCTTCGGAGGTTCACATGCCCATGTCACGAAGCCGCGTCATCCGCACCATCGCCGCAGTCGGCATCGCCGCCGTCCTGCCGACCCTGGCGACCGCGACCGGTGCAGTCGCGGCCGACAGACCGGGCTCGCCGGGACCCGCCCGGGTGTCCGCGCAGACCCCCTTCACCGCGACCTGCAGCACACCGGATCCGGCGGTCGCGCCGAGTCTGAACACCGAGGTCGAACCGTACGTCGCCGTCAACCCCCGCAACCCGCGCAACGTGGTGAGCGTCTACCAGCAGGACCGCTTCGTGAACGACGGCGCGAACGGGGTGCTGGCATCCGTCTCGGCCGACGGCGGCAAGACGTGGCGGGTGCCGCCGCTTTCGCAGCAGCCGACCTTCTCGAACTGCGAGGGCGGCACCGCGGCCAACGGCGGAGACTTCCAGAAGACGACCGATCCGTGGATCGACTTCGCCCCGTCCGGCCGCGCGTACTTCGCCAGCGTGTCGTACAACGACTCCGACTGGGACACCGCCGAGTTCGTCGCCACATCCGACAACGGCGGCCGCACCTGGAACAAGCCGTCCACCATCGTGCGGGAGAACATCTCCGGAGTGATCGACGACCGGGGTGCGGTGACCGCCGACCGCACCGTGCCGGGCAACGCCTACTTCGTCTACGCACGGGCGATCGTCTCGCCGAGTGACGCGGCCACGGGGGCGGCGTACTTCAGCCGCACCACGGATGGCGGGCGCACGTGGTCGACGGCCCGCCCGATCTATCAGGCGCCGCTCGGCATGGAGACCTCGGCGAACCAGATCATCGAGCTGCCCTCCGGCGAACTGATCGACGTCTTCAACCTCACGCCGATGGACTCCGAGTTCGGCGCAGGCGCCCCGCGGCACGACGCGGTCATGGCAATGCGCTCCACCGATCACGGTGCGACCTGGTCGGCCGCGACCACCCTGGTGACCAACGAGATCAGCGGCGTCGTCGACCCGGGAACCGGCAAGCCGGTGCGCGTCGGCGACAACTTCACGCACATCGCCGTGGACACCCGCCCCGGCACGTCGAACGTGTACGCGGTGTGGGGCGACTCGCGCTTCTCCGGCGGCACCACCGAGCAGATCGCCTTCGCGGCGTCCAGCGACGGCGGGCACACGTGGAGCTCGCCGACCCTGGTCTCCGCAGCGGACTCGTCGGCGTTCGCCCCGTCGGTCGCGGTGAACTCCGCGGGCCAGGTGGGCGTCGCGTACTACGAGATCGCGCCCGGGGCGACGGCATCCACCCCGCTCGCGACCACCTACCGGTTCGCCGCCTCGAACGACCGCGGAGCGACGTGGGGCGGACGACGCACCCTGACCTCGAAGCCGTTCGACCTGCGCGGAGCGCCCTACGACGGCGGCTGGTTCCTCGGCGAGTACGAGGGCTTCACAGCGGCCGGGACGACGTTCATCGCCACCCCGACCTTCGTGAACGACGGGAACACCGCCGACCCGACCGACGTCTACTCGTTCTCGATCACGCCGGCCCGATAACCGGGCGACGTCCTTTCGAAACGCAGCTCAGCGCCCTCGAACG
>DATMTQ010000076.1:0-32601 GCA_035564095.1 Microbacterium sp.
TGGCGGATGCCTCAGAGGTTGATCATGTGGCCGGCCAGGCCGTGGAAGGCCTCCTGCAGCGCTTCCGACAGGGTCGGGTGCGTGTGCACGTTGCGGGCGGCCTCGAGCGCGGTCAGGTCCCACTTCTGCGCGAGGGTCAGCTCCGGCAGCAGCTCCGACACGTCCGGGCCGATGAGGTGGGCCCCGAGCAGCTCGAGGTGCTCGCCGTCGGCGACCACCTTGACGAAGCCGACCGGCTCGCCGAGGCCGTTCGCCTTGCCGTTGGCGGAGAACGGGAACTTGGCGACCTTCACGTCGTAGCCCGCCTCGCGCGCCTGCGCCTCGGTGAGGCCGAAGGATGCCACCTGCGGGGAGCAGAACGTGGCACGCGGCATCATGCGGTAGTCGCCGAGCGCCATGGTCTCGGCGCCGGCGATGGTCTCGGCGGCGACGACGGCCTGCGCCTCGGCCACGTGGGCGAGCTGCAGCTTCGCGGTGACGTCGCCGATCGCGTAGATGCCGGGCACGTTGGTGCGCATGTAGTCGTCGATCGCGATGGCGCCGCGGTCGGTGAACTCGACGCCGGTCTTCTCCAGGCCGAAGCCCTCGACGTTCGGCGCGAAGCCGACGGACATGAGCACCCTGGACGCGTCGATCTGGCCGGGGTTGCCGTCCTTGTCGGTGTACTCGACGTGCACGTGCGAGCCGTTGTCGACGACGGAGCCGACTCGGGTCGAGGTGAGGATGTCGATGCCGTAGCCCTTGTACTGCTTGGCGATCTCCTTCGAGACCTCCTCGTCCTCGTTGGGGAGGGCACGGGGGAGGAACTCGATGATGGTGACCTTGACGCCGTAGTTGGCCAGCACGAAGCCGAACTCCATGCCGATGGCGCCGGCGCCGACGATGACGATGGACTCGGGCAGCTCGCGCGTGAGGATGTGCTCCTCGAACGTGACGATGTTGCCGCCGATCTCGACGCCCGGGAGGCTCCGCACCCGGGAGCCGGTCGCGATGATCGCGTTGTCGAAGGTGATGCGCTCGCTGGTGCCGTCGGCCTTGGCCACGTCGATGGTGTGCGCGTCGGCGAACGACCCGCGGCCCTCGTACTCGGTGACCTTGTTCTTCTTCATCAGGTAGTGGATGCCCTTGACGTGGCCGTTGGCCACCGTGCGGCTGCGGTCCCACGCCTTGCCGAAGTCGAAGTGCACGTCGCCCGAGATGCCGAACAGGTCCGCCTTGTGGTGGAACTGGTGGGCGAGGTCGGCGTTCTTCAGCAGAGCCTTCGAGGGGATGCAGCCGACGTTGAGGCAGATGCCGCCCCAATACTTCTCTTCGATGATCGCGACGGACTTGCCGAGCTGGGCACTGCGCACGGCCGCGACGTATCCGCCGGGGCCCGCGCCGAGGATGACGACGTCGTAATGGGGCATGCTGCAAGCCTATCGGTCGCGATCAGGACTCTTGGTCGTCCGATGATTCGGCGTCATCCGGCCGCCGCCGCGAGACCAGCAACGCGATCACGATGACGACGACCACCGCCGCGACGATGCCGGCGACCACCCAGATGACGGGGGAGGCGGAGGATGCCGCGGCCGGGGTCGCCGTCGGCGTGCTCGAGGGTGCAGGGGCGGACGTCGTCCCGCTCTGCACGGTGAAGGTGAACTCGCCGGAGACGGGATGCCCGTCCTCGGAGATCACGCGCCACAGCACGGTCACGGGTCCCGCGGCCGCGCCGTTCACGCGCTGGCTGACGACGTTGTCCTGCACCTCGGTCGGGCCGGCGTCGATCACTTTGCCGGTGGCATCCGTCACCTTGACCTGCGTGCCGCCGTCGGTGTCGAGCACCACCTCGCCGAAGGTGAGCGTGACCTGCGCGGGCAGCGTCGCGACCGTGGAGCCGTTCGCCGGGCTCGTCGAGATCAGCTGGTCGTGCGCGGAGGCGGGCAGGGCCGTCACGACGACTCCTGCGGCGGCCAGCAGCAGGGATGCCGCGACCGCTGCGATCCGGCGCAGCGCACCGCGCTTGCGGGATGCGGGCAGAGGCGAGCTGAGCGGAGTCGACGAGATCACCCCGGGAGCCTACTCCGGGGTCTTTCCGAGACCCCTGCACGAGTCTAGGCTGGCGCCAGGTGGGCGTCCGCCTGCCTGATCCGACGGAAGGAGAGGTGCGGCGTGGACTCGATGATGATGGATGCCATGCGTTCCGGCGACATGATGTCGATGCCTGGGATGCCCGCCATGGACATGGCCATGATGCAACGGTGCATGGATGCGTGCGCAGCCTGCGAGCAGGCGTGCACGGTGTGCTCGATGCAGGGCATGGACTGCGCTCCCGCGTGCATGAACTGTGCGGACATGTGTCACACGATGATGCGGTGCATGCTGCGGATGCAGGGCATGACCCCGGCGGTCATGATGTCGATGCTGGATGCCTGCATGGCGATGTGTCAGCTGTGCTCGGACATGTGCATGGCCCACAGCGACAACGACGTGTGCATGATGTGCGCTCAGGCCTGCAAGGCGTGCATGGACGCCTGCATGATGATGAAGGACGCGATGGCGGCAGCCTGACGGCTGAAGGGCGCCCTGAGCCTGCCGGGAGGCGGGGGCAGGGCGTCCGCTGCGTCAGAGGCCCGCGACGTTGAGCCAGCGCGCGCCGTCTGCGAGCACGTGGTAGCGGCCGTGCAGGGCGACGGGCGACCCGGGAGCGGGCAGGGATGCCGATTCCGCCGCCGTCCACACGTCGATGCGCGTTCCGTCGTCGATGCGGTGCACGGTGACCGTGCCGGACTCCGGCTGCGTGCTCTCGACGACCGCGTCGACCCACTCCGAGGGAGTGGACGAAGCGAGGCGCGCCTGGATGAGGTGCAGCGCGTGCCCCGGGGCGAAGGTCGAGCACTGCTCGCCGACCGCGCACATGCACGCCGCTCGCTCACGCACCTCGAGGGGCAGTGGCGGACGGTGCGGCGTGGTCATCGCGGGGCTCCTTCGTCGGGGGTGGACTCGTGTCCTGGTGCTTCCACGGTAGGGGCCGGCGTCGGCCTGCGCACGCGATCCGAAACAGAGCGAAACACGGGGACGGATGGTCGAGGTGGGACGGAAGCGGCCCCTGTGACCGGTGGGTCGCATCAGATAGGCTGGGTCGCAGAGGAGGACGACCGTGGACGAGAACCGCCGACCTGAACAGGCCGACATCCGACGCGTACCCGGCGCCGGTCACGCATCGGCGAACGATACGACCCAGACCTTCGGGCATGATTCGGATCTCTCGTTCGTCCCCTTCGGCAGCGCACTGGGTCCGGCGGAGCTCGCCGCCATCGAGGCGCTGCCGAGTGGCGCGGCGCTGCTTTTGGTGCGTTCGGGCCCGACGGCGGGGGCGCGATACCTGCTCGACACCGATGTGTCGACGGTCGGCCGTCACCCCGAGGCCGACATCTTCTTCGACGACGTCACGGTGTCCCGCCGTCACGCCGAGATCACCCGCGACGGCTCCCGGTTCGAGATCGTCGACCAGCGCTCGCTGAACGGCACCTACGTGAACGGCGAACGCGTCGACCGCGCTGTGCTCGTCAACGGCGCAGAGGTGCGCGTCGGCAAGTTCCGTCTCAACTTCTTCGTCTCCCCGGCCGACCTCGCCGGGACCCAGGGCGCGTGATGGCGGCCGCCGGGCAGGCGCGCACCGCACCCGCAGCCGCGCTGAGCATCGGTCAGGTGCTTGCCCGGCTCAGCCCCGAGTTCCCCGCGCTGACGGCGAGCAAGCTGCGCTTCCTCGAGGTGCAGGGCATCGTGCACCCCAAGCGCACGGAGTCCGGCTACCGCAAGTTCCGCGCCGCCGACCTCGAGCGCCTGCGTCTCGCGCTCACCCTGCAGCGCGACCACTATCTGCCGCTGGCCAAGATCCGCGACTACCTCGACGAGGTGGATGCCGGTCACGAGCCGGCGCCGCTCACGGGCGGCCTGCCGGCCTCGATCGTGCCGGGACCTCGCCGGTACCGTCGCGACGAGCTGATCGCGGCCGCGGGTGCGTCGCCGAAGCTGCTGAGCGACGCGATCAGCGCGTCCGTCCTCCCGCCCGCCGAGTCGTACACCGACCATTCGCTGGCGCTGCTGCGGGGCCTCGTCGCGCTCGACAGGCACGGCATCCAGCCCCGGCATGTGCGGGCGCTGCGGCAGTCCGCCGAACGCGAGGTCGCCCTCGTCGAGTCGGCTCTGGCGCCGCTGCTGCGGCGCACCGATTCCGCCTCCCGCGGCAAGGCCGGCGAGCTCGCGTCGCAGCTGGCGACGCGCATCGACGAGCTTCGCGCACTGTTCGTGCGTGACGCGCTCGATCGCATCGTCTCCTGAGCACAGACACGACACGCCGCCGGAGCGACGGTCATTGCCGCGCGCCCGGCGCGGTCGTAACGTTGATCAAGTCAGAGAGGGGAGCAGCATGACGGCAGATGACCGCGCTGGCGCGCCCAGGTTCGCGTCCACGTTGCTGTTCACCGACGGTCTCCCCGAGATGGACGACGAAGTCGGCTATCGCGGTGCCGTGGCCGCCCGCGCGGCGGGCATCACCTACCGCCAGCTCGACTACTGGGCCCGCACCGAACTGGTCGTTCCGACCGTGCGCGGCGCCAATGGGTCGGGTTCGCAGCGGCTGTACGGCTTCCGCGACATCCTCGTGCTCAAGCTCGTCAAGCGACTGCTCGACACGGGCATCTCGCTGCAGCAGATCCGCACCGCGGTCGAGCAGCTGCGCGTCTCCGGCATCCACGACCTGGCCGGCACCACGCTCATGAGCGACGGCGCCTCGGTCTACCTCTGCACGTCCAACGACGAGGTGATCGATCTCGTCAGCCGCGGTCAGGGCGTCTTCGGCATCGCTGTCGGCAAGGTGCTCACCGAGGTCGAGTCGACCCTCGTCGACTTCGACCCGCAGCTGCCCGACCCGGTGGACGAGCTCGCCGCCCGTCGCACCCAGCGCACCGCCTGACCCACCGCTCGTCGAGCAACCCACCCACCGGTCGTTGAGCGAGCGACCCACCCACCGGTCGTTGAGCGAGCGAAATGAGTCGAAACGCCCGGTCCTGCGCGACAGGATTCGCGTTTCGTCTCGTCGCTGCGCTCCTCGCGGGGCGACCGGGGGCTCGGCGAACTCAGCCGACGGAAGAGGCGGTGGGGGTCTCGATGCGGCCCGCGCGCATGATGCGGTCGAGCAGGGCGTCGAAGTCGGCGGCGAGCTCCTGGGCGGAGTCTCCCGGCCAGATGTGCAGGGGCTTCGCGGCGCCCTGCGCCTGCTGCAGCGACGTGCGCTCGGGCAGCTGCGGCGACAGCACCAGCGGCCCGAACATGTCGCGCAGCTCCTTGATGCGGAACTGGTGCTCGATCGACTGCGGGCGCACGCGGTTGACGACGATGCCGAGGGGCTGCAGGCGCGGCGACAGGCCGCGCCGGATCTCCTCGATCGCGCGCAGGGCGCGGTCGGCGGCGGCCACCGAGAACAGGCCGGGCTCCGTCACGACGATGACGCGGTCGCTCGCGGCCCAGGCGGTGCGGGTGAGCGCGTTCAGCGACGGGGCGCAGTCGACGAGCACGAGGTCGTAGTCGGCCTCGACCGCGGCCAGGGCCTCCTCGAGCTTCCACACGTCGCGCACGCTCGGGTGCGGGCCGTCGAAGTTGATCGCCGAGGGGCTGCCGATCATCACGTCGATCGTGCCGGGATGCACCTTCGCCCAGCCGCTGGAGGTGATGGCCTGACGGACCGTCTTCTCCTTGGGGTTCGCCAGCACGTCCGCGACGTTGAGGCGTCCGGCGACCTGGATGTCCATGCCGGTGGACACGTCAGATTGCGGGTCGAGGTCGACGACGAGCGTGCGGACCCCGCGCGCGAATGCGGCGGACGCGAGTCCGAGGGTCACGGTCGTCTTGCCGACGCCTCCCTTGAGCGAGCTGACGGAAAGGACGTGCACAAGCCACTACGTTACCGTCCCCTAGGCTGAGGGCACACTCAGCCAGCGACGGCCGACGCCGCGCTGCTCCCGCAGCGCATGCGCCGCCCTGTACCCGCAGGGCGCACGCACGGTCGTCCCATCCGGAACGGGAGACCTATGTTCCGCAAGATCCTGGTCGCGAACCGCGGTGAGATCGCCATCCGTGCGTTCCGCGCGGCGTTCGAGCTCGGTGCCCGCACCGTCGCCGTCTACCCCTACGAAGACAGGAACTCCCTGCATCGGCTGAAGGCCGACGAGGCGTACCTGATCGGCGAGAAGGGGCATCCGGTCCGGGCGTACCTCGACATCGACGAGATCGTCCGCGTCGCGGTGGCGTCGGGGGCGGATGCCATCTACCCCGGATACGGATTCCTCTCCGAGAATCCGGAGCTCGCAGCCAAAGCGGCCGCGAACGGGATCGCCTTCATCGGGCCGCCGGCGCGCGTGCTCGAGATGGCCGGCAACAAGGTCACCGCCAAGCATCACGCGATCGCCGCCGGCGTCCCCGTGCTGCGGTCGACGGATGCGTCCGACGACATCGACGCGCTGCTCGCCCAGGCGGACGACATCGGGTTCCCGCTGTTCGCCAAGGCGGTCGCGGGCGGCGGCGGTCGCGGAATGCGCCGCGTCGACGATGCGGCGGAGCTCGCCCCGGCGCTGGCGGAGGCCATGCGCGAGGCCAACAGCGCCTTCGGCGACCCGCGCATGTTCCTGGAGCAGGCGGTGCAGCGCCCCCGGCACATCGAGGTGCAGATCCTCGCCGACGACTCCGGCCACACCATCCACCTGTTCGAGCGCGACTGCTCGGTGCAGCGCCGCCATCAGAAGGTCATCGAGATCGCGCCGGCGCCGAACCTCGACGAGGACGTCCGCCAGGCCCTGCACCGGCACGCCGTCGCATTCGCCGAGTCGATCGGCTACGTCAACGCGGGCACCGTCGAGTTCCTGCTGGAGACGGCGGGCGAGCGCGCCGGCGAGGCGGTGTTCATCGAGATGAACCCGCGCATCCAGGTGGAGCACACCGTGACCGAGGAGGTCACCGACGTCGACCTCGTGCAGGCGCAGATGCGCATCGCCGCGGGGGAGGACCTGGCATCCCTCGGCCTCACGCAGGATGCCGTCCAGCTGCACGGAGCCGCGCTGCAGTGCCGCATCACCACGGAGGACCCCACGCAGGGTTTCCGTCCCGACACCGGCAAGATCACCACGTACCGTTCGCCGGGCGGCGGCGGCATCCGCATCGACGGCGGCACGACGGCCGCCGGCTCGCAGGTCAGCCCGCACTTCGACTCCATGCTCGCCAAGCTCACCTGCCGCGGCCGCGACTTCGGCGCCGCTGTGGTGCGCGCCCGCCGGGCTCTCGCCGAGTTCCGCATCCGCGGCGTCTCCACGAACATCCCGTTCCTGCAGGCCGTGCTGGATGACCCCGCATTCATCGGCGGCGACCTCTCGACGGCGTTCATCGACGAGCGGCCGGGTCTGCTGCGCGGTCGCGCCTCGAAGGACCGCGGCACGAAGATCCTCACGTGGCTCGTCGACACCACCGTCAACCGGCCGAACGGCCCGCGCCCGGCCGGGCCCGACCCGGTCTCGAAGCTGCCCGCCGCCGATCTGCATGCCGCCGCGCCGGCCGGATCCCGGCAGCTGCTCGCCGAGCTCGGCCCGCAGGGCTTCGCCGCGCACCTGCGCGCGCAGACCGCTCTCGCCGTCACCGAGACCACGTTCCGCGACGCCCACCAGTCGCTGCTGGCGACCCGCGTGCGCACCCGCGACCTGGTCGCCGTCGCGCCGTACGTCGCCCGCCTCACCCCGCAGCTGCTGTCGGTCGAGGCCTGGGGCGGCGCCACCTACGACGTCGCGCTGCGGTTCCTCGCCGAAGACCCGTGGGAGCGGCTGGACAAGCTGCGCCACGCCCTCCCGAACGTGGCCATCCAGATGCTGCTGCGCGGCCGCAACACGGTCGGCTACACGCCGTACCCGACCGCGGTCACCGACGCGTTCGTGGCCGAGGCGGCGGCATCCGGCGTGGACGTCTTCCGCATCTTCGACGCGCTGAACGACGTGTCGCAGATGCGGCCGGCGATCGACGCCGTGCTCGCCACCGGCACCACGGTCGCCGAGACGGCCCTGTGCTACACCGGCGATCTGCTGAACCCCCGCGAAGACCTCTACACGCTGGACTACTACCTGCGCCTCGCGGAGCAGATGGTGGATGCCGGTGCGCACATCCTCGCGATCAAGGACATGGCGGGGCTGCTGCGTCCGACGGCGGCATCCCGGCTCGTCTCCGCATTGCGCGAGAACTTCGACCTGCCGGTCCACGTGCACACGCACGACACCGCAGGCGGTCAGCTCGCGACGCTGCTGGCCGCCTCGGCCGCGGGAGCGGACGCCGTGGATGCCGCGGCCGCGCCCATGTCCGGCACCACGAGCCAGCCGTCGCTGTCGGCTCTCGTCGCCGCGCTCGCGCACACCGAGCGCGACACCGGCCTGGACTTGGATGCCGTGTCCAGCCTCGAGCCCTACTGGGAGGCGGTGCGGCATCTGTACGGCCCGTTCGAGTCCGGCCTGCCCGGCCCCACCGGGCGCGTGTACCACCACGAGATCCCGGGCGGTCAGCTGTCCAACCTGCGCCAGCAGGCCATCGCCCTCGGGCTCGCCGACCACTTCGAGCTCATCGAGGACATGTACGCGGCCGCGAACGACATCCTCGGCCGCGTGCCGAAGGTCACGCCGTCGTCGAAGGTCGTCGGCGACCTCGCCCTCGCCCTCGCCGCGAAGCGCGCGGACCCCGCCGACTTCGCCGCGCACCCCGAGCGCTACGACGTGCCCGACTCGGTGGTCGGCTTCATGGCCGGCGAGCTCGGCGACCTGCCCGGCGGCTGGCCGGAGCCGTTCCGCAGCAAGGTGCTCGCCGGGAGGCATGTGCAGCCCCGCGCCGCGGACCTCACCGAAGCGGACACCGAGGCGCTCGCGGCCGACTCGGCCGTGCGCCGCGCGCGCCTGAACCGGCTGCTGTTCCCGGCGCCGACGGACTCGTACGAGCGCAACCGGGAGCAGTACGGCGACCTCAGCGTCCTCGACACCGCCGACTACCTCTACGGCCTCACACCCGGCACGGAGCACACCGTCGAACTCGAACGCGGCGTGTCGCTCTACATCGGGCTGGAGGCCATCGGCGAAGCGGACGAGAAGGGCATGCGCTCGGTGATGACCACCATCAACGGCCAGCTCCGCCCGGTGTTCGTGCGCGATCAGGGCATCCACGTCGATGCGGCTCCCGCCGAGAAGGCCGACAGGTCCAAGCCCGGCCACGTGGCCGCCCCCTTCTCCGGCGCGGTCACCGTGAAGGTGCAGGTGGGGGATGCCGTCGAGGCCGGCCAGCCGGTGGCGAGCATCGAGGCCATGAAGATGGAAGCCGCCATCACGGTGCCGATCCCGGGCGTCGTGGAGCGGCTCGCCGTCGACGGAACGCGACAGGTGGAGGCGGGCGACCTTTTGGTCATCATCCGTCCCGGCGGGTAATCTGAGCGGCGTTGTCCATTCCCGCTCGACCCCCGGAGCCGATGAACGTGACGCCCGAACGTCCCGATGACCGCGTCGACCACGCCGAAGACAACGGCGTGCTGCCCGACGCGGTCGGCGTCGACACCACCAGCATCGACTTCCTCGCCGGCGCGACCGCGCAGGTGAACCTCGTCGTCCCCGGTGACGCCATCGACGATGACGATGACGACGACATCTTCGGCGACGAGGTCGAGATGGCCGAGTTCCTCGACGAGGACGACGTCGACAACGACGAGGACGAAGCCGAGCGGCCCGCCGTCGACGCGGCGTACCCGGCCGATCACGAGGACATCGAGGATGCCGTCGTGATCGAGGACGACGAGCCGGACCAAGCGGACGAGCAGGCTCCCGGTCCGGAGACTCTGGACGCCGCGCGCGTCGAGCCGGAGTCGTCCGACGTCGACGCGGACCTCGGCTTCGAGTCCGAGCGGTCGACTCCCGGCGAGCCGGAGGTCGAGACCTCCGCTCCCGAGGCGTCCGCTCCCGAGGAGCTCCCGGCGGAGGACGAGCTGCCGGTCATCGACGAGGCGTTCGCCTTCGACGCGGAGCCGGAGGCGCGCAGGGACTTCACCGCCCTGCCCGCTACCCGCCGCGCGGCCAACCAGTCCCCGCCGGTCGCGCGGTCCCGGGACACCGAGCGCACCGTCCCGGCCCGCACCGTGGCGCCGGAGCTCGCGTCCAAGCGCTTCGGGGAGTTCGAATCCGACCGGGAGAGCGCCGACCTGCTCACCGCCGATCGGCTGCTCGATCAGCACCGGCTCGCGCGGCCGGAGCCGGAGGGCGGCTGGTCTCGTCTCGTGTACGGCCTGACCCGCGGACGCCTGAACCTCGGCGACGGCAAGCGCGTCACGGCGCGCAAGGACCTCGACCGCCGCATCGCCGCTCCGCTGCCCGGCGGCGCCCGCTTCGTGCCGGTGCTCTCGCGCAAGGGCGGCGTCGGCAAGACCACGGTCACGACCCTTCTCGGCATGGCCCTCGCCGACGCCCGCGACGACCGCGTCATCGCGATCGACGCGAACCCGGACCGCGGCACGCTCGCCGACCGCATCGCACGGCCGAGCGGGCACACCGTGCGCGATCTCGTCCGCACCCGCGACGCGGTCACCGGCTACAACGACGTCTCGACCATCGTCACCCGGGACCAGACCCGCCTGGACGTGCTCGCCTCCGACGCCGACCCGCGCGTCTCCGAGGCCTTCAGCGACCGGGACTACGAGGACGTCGCCCGCATCGCGGCGCACTACTACTCGATCGTGCTCACCGACACGGGTACCGGGATCGTCCACTCCGTGATGGGTGCGACGCTGGATGCCGCCGACCAGCTCGTCATCGTGTCGGGCCTCAGCGTCGACGAGGCGCGGCTCGCGTCCGAGACCATCACGTGGCTCGAGACCAACGGCTACCGCGACCGCGTGCGCGGAGCGATCGTCGTCCTCAACAACGCGCGCCCGGGAACGCCGCTGGTGCGCGCCGGAGAGCTGGAAGCGCACTTCGGCACGCGCGTGCGCCGCGTGGTGCAGATGCCGTACGACCCGCACATCGCGACCGGCACCGCCATCGTCTTCCGCGACCTGCAGCCGGCCACCCGGGATGCCGCCCGCACACTCGCCGAGGCCGTCGTGGCGGGCCTGCGCGGCGAGTCCGGGGCATCCTGACATGACGGTGCGTGCCATCCGCCTCTTCGGCGACCCCGTGCTGCGCAGCACGTGCGCTCCGGTCGACACCGTCGACGACGGCGTGCGCGCTCTCGTGCGCGACCTCGAGGAGTCCGTCGCGCTCCCGGGCCGCGCGGGCGTCGCGGCGAACCAGATCGGCGTCGGCGTGCGCGCGTTCAGCTACAACGTCGACGGCGTCATCGGCTACGTGCTCAACCCGGTCGTCGTCGAGGTCGCCGGCGAGCCCGAGCTGATCGGGGAGGGATGCCTGTCCGTCCCCGGCCTGTGGCACGAGGTGCCGCGGCATCCCTACGCGAAGGTCGTCGGCATGGACCTCGACGGCAACGAACTGGTGCTCGAGGGCGAGGGGCTGATGGCCCAGGCCCTGCAGCATGAGACCGACCACCTCGACGGCAAGCTGTACATCGACCGCCTCCCCGCCGACGTCCGCCGCGTCGCCATGCGCGAGATCCGCGAGTCCGACTGGTTCTGAGAATCCGAAGCGGATGCCGCGACGGCCGCGGCATCCGCTCTCCCGGCCGGCAGGTCAGCCGAGCGGGACGTTCGTGGTCGGCGCGCCGGTGTAGAGGGCCTCGATGTCGTCGGCGAAGTCCTCGAGGATGACATTGCGCTTGATGCTCATCTTCGGCGTCAGGTGTCCGCTCGCCTCGGTCCACTGGGTGGGCAGGATCGTGAACTTGCGGATCGACTCGGCGCGCGACACCAGCCGGTTGGCGGTGTCGATCGACTTCTGCACCTCGGCGCGCACCGCGGGGTTCTCGCACGCCTGCGCCGGCGGCATGTCGGCGGACAGGCCGTTGTTCTGCAGCCACGTCGGCAGCATCTCGGTGTCGAGCGTGATGAGCGCGCCGATGAACGGGCGCTTCTCGCCGACCACCACGACCTGGCCGACGATCGGGTTCGCGCGGATCGGGTCCTCCAGCACGGCGGGCGCGACGTTCTTGCCGCCCGCGGTGACGATGATCTCCTTCTTGCGTCCGGTGATCGACAGGAATCCGTCGGCGTCGAACGAGCCCAGGTCACCGGTGCGGAACCAGCCGTCGTCGAACGCGGCGGTGGTCGCCTCGGGGTTGTGCCAGTACTCCTTGAACACGTTCACGCCGCGCACCTGCACCTCGCCGTCGTCGGCGAGACGGATGGCGACCCCCGGCAGCACCGGACCCACGGTGCCGATCTTCGACTTCCTCGCCTGGTTGACCGTCGCCGGCGCCGTGGTCTCGGTGAGGCCGTAGCCCTCCAGCACCGTGATGCCGAGACTGTGGAAGAAGTGCCCCAGCCGCTCGCCGAGGGGCGCGGAGCCCGAGATCGCGTAGACGACGCGGCCGCCCATGGCGTCCCGCAGGGTCTTGTAGACCAGGCGATCGAACAGCGCGAACTGGAGCTTCAGCGCCAGGGGCATCCTGCCGCCGTCCTGCAGCACCCGGGAGTGGTCGATCGCCACCTGCGCCGCGCGGCGGAAGATCTTGCCCTTGCCGCCGGACTCGGCCTTCTGCTCGGCCGAGTTGTAGACCTTCTCGAACACGCGGGGGACCGCGAGCAGGAAGGTCGGCCGGAACGATCCCAGCGCGGGCAGCAGCTGCCGGGTGTCGGGCTGATGCCCCGTCTTCACGCCCGCATGGATGTCGAGGATCGAGATGAAGCGCGCGAACACGTGCGCCGTCGTGATGAAGAGCAGAGTGGATGCCCCGGGCACCGAGACGACCTCGGCGAGCGACGTCACGGCGTTGCGGGCGAGCTCCACGAAGTTGCTGTGCGTCAGCACGCAGCCCTTCGGGCGCCCGGTCGAGCCGGAGGTGTAGATGAGGGTGGCGATGTCGTCGCCCTGTGCGAGGCCGCGGCGGCGCACGATCTCGTCGTCGGGCACGTCGGCGCCCGCCGCGACGAGGGCGTCCAGCGCCCCCTCGTGCAGGTGCCAGACATGGCGCACCTCGGGCAGGTCGGCCTGCGCCTCGATCAGCCGGGCGGTGTGGTCGGGCAGCTCGGTGATGCAGCCGACGGCTTCGGAGTCCGACAGGTACCACTGGATCTGCGCCGCCGAACTGGTCTCGTAGATCGGCACCATCACGGCACCGCAGTAGAAGAGCGCGAAGTCGACGAGCGTCCACTCGTACGTGGTGCGGGCGATGAAGCCGATCTTGTCGCCCGGTTCCACGCCGGATGCCGCGAACCCCTTCGCCAGGGCGATCACCTGGCGCTCGAACTCGGCTGCCGTGACGTCCCGCCAGCCGTCTCCGGCGGGCACGGCGAACAGGGCCTGGTCGGGGGTGGCGCGCACCCGCTCCACGAGCAGATCGGCGATGTTGGCCGTGGGATCGGCGGGCACGAGAGGTGCGACCTCGAATTCGGTGGGCATAGTGCTCGGCATCTCCTTCGGTACCGCGGAATCGACGTTGACTCGAGTCTAACCGCGGGTCTCCGGGGCCCCCGGCGGAGCCGTTGCCCTAGACTTCAGCGGTGCTCACAGTCGGAATCGACATCGGTGGAACCAAGATCGCGGGCGGGGTCGTCGACTCCCAGGGCGTGATCGTCGAGAAGCTGCGCGTGGATACCCCCACGGACACGCGGCACCTCGCCACGGCGGTGGTGGACATGGTCCGCCACCTCGCCGAGCGCCATGACATCGGCGCGATCGGCGTGGCCGCGGCGGGCTTCATCTCGAAGGACCGCTCCACGATCATCCACGCGCCCAACATCGCCTGGCGCAACGAGCCGCTCCGCGACGAGCTCGAGTCGCGCCTGCACATGCCGGTGACGATCGAGAACGACGCGAACGCCGCCGGCTGGGCGGAGTTCCGGTTCGGCGCCGGGCGCGACAACGCAGATATGGTCATGCTGACCCTCGGCACGGGGGTCGGGGG
The DNA here is from genome assembly GCA_035564095.1 of Microbacterium sp. GTDB lineage: Bacteria > Actinomycetota > Actinomycetes > Actinomycetales > Microbacteriaceae > Microbacterium. Next base: position 14,056 of record DATMTQ010000076.1, read on the forward strand.
AGCGGTGGTGCTCGGCGGGGAGCTGTTCCGCGGCGGCCACGGCATCGGCGGCGAGCTCGGACACGTGCGGTTCGAGCGCAACGGACGCCTGTGCGGCTGCGGCCAGCACGGATGCCTCGAGCAGTACGCGTCCGGGCGTGCACTGCAGCGCGAGGCGAACGACATCGCGGATGCGGGCGGGATCGGCGAGGCGCTGGCCGCCGTGCGCATCGAGCGCGGCACGATCCACGGCGAGGCTGTCTCGCGGCTCGTGCTCGCCGGCGATCCCGGCGCGACCGAGGCGCTGCGCCGCGTCGCCACCGCCCTCGGCGAGGCGTGCGGCGGGTTCCAGGCGGTGCTCGACCCCGAGATCTTCGTCATCGGAGGCGGCGTCGCGCAGCTCGGCGAGGACCTGCTGCGCCCGATCCGCGCCGCCTACGAGAGCGCGGTCCCCGGATTCTCCGATCGCCCGATCGCGACGTTCGAGATCGCCCGCCTCGTCAACGACGCCGGCATCATCGGCGTCGCGGACCTCGCGGCCGCGGCGGCACGGAGCGCCTGACCCGATGTTCTACTGGCTGATGAAGTACATCGTGATCGGTCCGCTGGTCAAGGCGATCTTCCGGCCGTGGATCATCGGCCGCAAGAACGTCCCCGCGCACGGCGCCGCGATCCTCGCGAGCAATCATCTGTCGTTCTCCGACTCGATCTTCCTGCCGCTCATGCTCGAGCGCCCCATGGCGTTCCTCGCCAAGAGCGACTACTTCACCGGCCGGGGCCTCAAGGGCTGGGCGACGCGCCTCTTCTTCAAGGGCACCGGGCAGCTGCCCATCGACCGCTCCGGCGGCAAGGCGTCCGAGGCATCCTTGAACACCGGCCTGCAGGTGCTCGGCAAGGGCGATCTGCTCGGCATCTACCCGGAGGGCACGCGCAGCCCCGACGGCAAGCTGTACCGCGCCCGCACCGGCATCGCGCGCATGGCCCTCGAAGCCCGGGTGCCGGTCGTTCCGGTCGTGATGGTCGACACCGACACGATGATGCCGATCGGGCGGCGGATGCCCCGCATCATGCGGGTCGGCATGATCATCGGCGAGCCGCTCGACTTCTCCCGCTTCGCGGGCATGGAGGGCGACCGCTACATCCTCCGCTCGGTCGCCGACGAGATCACGGTCGCCCTGCAGCGTCTCGGTCAGCAGGAGTACGAGGACGTCTACGCCTCGGCCGTCAAGGACCGTCTCACGCGGCGGCCCGCCTGACCCGCACGGGCGCGAGCGGGTGTCTCGCTCCCCATTAGGGGCCCGGGCGCGAGCGGGTGTCTCGCTCCCCATTAGACTGATCGGATGCCACAGCCCTCCTTCGATCTCGATCGCTGGCGCTCCCTCCCCATCAAGCAGCAGCCGCTGTGGGACGACCTCGACGCCGTCGCGGCGGCATCCTCCGAGATCGCCTCGCTGCCGCCGCTCGTGTTCGCGGGCGAGGTCGACCAGCTGCGTATGCAGCTCGGCCACGCAGCGGCCGGACGCGCGTTCCTGCTGCAGGGCGGGGACTGCGCCGAGACGTTCGCCGGCGCGACGGCGGAGCAGATCCGCAACCGCATCAAGACGGTGCTGCAGATGGCGGTCGTGCTCACGTACGGCGCGTCGATGCCGGTCGTGAAGATGGGCCGCATGGCGGGCCAGTTCGCCAAGCCGCGATCCAGCGACACCGAGACGCGGGGCGACGTCACGCTGCCCGCCTACCGCGGTGACATCGTCAACGGCTACGACTTCACCGAGGGCTCCCGCCGGGCCGACCCGCAGCGTCTGCTGAAGGGGTACCACACGGCGGCGTCCACCCTGAACCTCATCCGCGCCTTCACGCAGGGCGGGTTCGCAGACCTGCGCGAAGTGCACTCCTGGAACAAGGGCTTCTCGGCGAACCCGGCCAACCAGCGCTACGAGCGCCTGGCATCCGAGATCGACCGCGCCATCAAGTTCATGGCCGCCGCGGGCGCCGACTTCGAAGAGCTCAAGCGCGTCGACCTGTACACCGGTCACGAGGGCCTGCTCATGGACTACGAGCGCCCGATGACCCGCATCGACTCCCGCACCGGGCTGCCCTACAACACGTCGGGGCACTTCCTGTGGGTCGGGGAGCGCACCCGTGACCTCGACGGCGCGCACATCGACTACTTCGCCCAGATCCGCAACCCGATCGGCGTGAAGCTCGGCCCCACCACGAGCACCGACACCGCCCTCGCGCTCATCGACAAGCTCGACCCGGACCGCGAGCCCGGACGGCTCACCTTCATCACGCGCATGGGCGCGGGCAAGATCCGCGACGCCCTGCCGCCGCTGCTCGAAGCCGTCAAGGATGCCGGCGCGACGCCGCTGTGGGTCGCCGACCCGATGCACGGCAACGGCATCACGACGCCGACCGGCTACAAGACCCGCCGTTTCGACGACGTGGTCGACGAGGTGCGCGGCTTCTTCGAGGCGCACCGCGCCGTCGGCACCCACCCGGGCGGCATCCACGTCGAGCTCACCGGCGACGACGTCACGGAGTGCCTGGGCGGATCCGAGCAGATCGACGAGCAGACGCTCGCGACCCGCTACGAGTCGCTGTGCGACCCGCGCCTGAACCACATGCAGAGCCTGGAGCTCGCCTTCCTCGTCGCCGAGGAGCTCGAGCGCACCTGACGCTCGAGGCGATCGCCGGATCGGCTGGTCCTCGGATCAGAACGATCCGGTGATCGTCAGGTCGATCGTGGATCCGCGGGCGCACATGGTGCCGTCCGCGTTGCACGTGGCGCTGGCGTCCGGGTTCTGACCGGTGACCTGGGTGGACGAATCGCCGGGGAAGTTCCAGAACGCGTTGTAGGACGCCTGGAATCCGGCATCCGCCAGAGCCTGCTTCGCCTGGTCGCGGGTCTTGCGGACGACGTTGGGGACGGCGAACAGCTGCGGCCCCTTGGACACGATGAGCGTCGCCGTGTCGCCCGGCTTCCAGCTGCCGCCTCCCGGCCGGTCGGCCATACCGATCACGGTGCCCTTCGGCACCGAGTCGCTGTACTGCTTGTCCTGTTGCGGGGATACGACGAGCCCCGCCCGGTCGAGCGTCCGCGTCGCCTGGTCCACCGTCATCCCGGCGACCGACGGCACCGAGCCGACGGAGACGGTCAGGACTGCGGCATCCCCTTCATGGACGCGGCAGCCGTCCGTGCAGTCGACGCTCTTCGTGCCGCCCCGCGGGGTGATCGACACCTTGATCACGTCGCCGGCGGAGACGTCGTTCGAGAACAGCCTCGTGTCGGTGGCGGACACGGTCAGCTTCGCGCCGGCGAGCTGGCTGCGCGCGTCCGTCTCGCTGTCACCGCCGAGGGCGGGGATGTCGTGGGGCTGGGGGCCGAGCGAGATGACGACGGCCACGGAGGTGCCCTTGTCGAGACGGATGCCGGCGCCCGGATTCGAGCCGATCACGAGCCCCTTGCGGATGTCGAGGTCGTAGCGTTCCTGCCGGGTCGCGACGAGCTGCTGCTCGGCGAGCGCGGTGCGCGCCTGGGCGTACGTCTTGCCCGTGAGCACGGGAACGGGCAGATAGGAGCCGGGTCCTGAGCCGAACCACCAGCCGATGCCGCCCGCGACGACCGCGAGCACGACGACAAGCAGCAGGGTCCACGCGCCACGGGACGCCCGGCGCCGGGTGCTGCGGCGCAGCCGGGCGGCGTTGTCGACGTCTTCGATCTGGGTGATCGGCCCCGTCGGCGCCGGCGGCAGCATCTTGGTGAGCTCGTCGGAGTCGAACTGCTCGGTGACGGCGGCGCCGGCGGCCGCGGCGGGCTGCGCCTTGGGCGTGATGTCGAGCTGCTTCTCGATCTCGCGGAGGCGCGCGAGCATCTCGTCGGCGTCGGCCGGCCGGTCGTCGGGGGTGCGCTCGGTCGCCCACAGCACCAGTTCGTCCAGCTGCTCGGGCACGCCCGGGTTCTTCACGCTCGGGCGCGGCACGGAGTCCGTGGCGTGCTGGTAGGCGATCTGCATCGGCTGCTCGCCCTTGTACGGCTGCTCGCCGGTGAGCAGCTCGTAGAGCATGATGCCGAGGGCGTAGATGTCGCTGCGGGCGTCCGCGGTGCCGCGGGTGACCAGCTCGGGGGCGAGGTAGGCGATGGTGCCGAGCAGCATCTGGCCGGTCGCGGTGTTCGCGGTCGTCGCACGCGCGAGGCCGAAGTCGCCGATCTTGATGCGGCCGTCCTCGGCCAGCAGCACGTTCTCGGGCTTGACGTCACGATGCACGATGCCGGCGCGGTGCGCGGCGCCGAGGCCGGAGAGCACGGCATCCATGATGCTGACCGCCTGCGGGATGCCGAGGCGTCCCTGCCGGCGCAGCAGGTCGCGCAGCGTGATGCCCGGCAGGTACTCCATGACGAGGTACGCCATGTCGAGGTCCTGGCCCTGGTCGAACACGTTCACGACGTGCGGGTCGGCCAGCCGCGCGGCTGCGCGGGCCTCCTGGATGAACCGGCTCTGGAAGACGGCGTCGTCGCTCAGGTGGCTGTGCATCACCTTCAGGGCGACACGCCGCTCGAGGCGCAGGTCGGTGGCGACGTAGACGGTCGCCATCCCCCCGCGCGCGATGCGAGCACGCACCCGGTACCGGCCGTCGACCAGACGGCCGATCAGCGGGTCCGTCTGCTGGCTCGTGCTCACGCAGAAAGTCTACGAAGAGCAGGCTGTGAGGCACGGGAGCGCCTCGCCCGACATCCCGGGGAAACCGCTGATCGCAACCGGATCGAGACCTCTCGGGTGCGGGTCGCGATCACGCGGCGGCGAGCCACCGCGCGGAGGGCTTCTCCCACGGCGCGTACGCGTTCGGGAACGCCGAGACCTGCACGGCCTGCGCGGCCTTGGTGAACGGCAGTTGCTGCCAGCCCTTGACGTCGAGCAGGCCGCGCGTGGCGTGGCCCCGTCCGAGGAAGAACGCGGTGGTCGACGAAACCGGGTCGAGGATCTGCGCCTTGGTGCCCCAGCCGGTGCTCGAGCGCTGCTGGAACAGGCCGAGCGAGTCGCGGTCGCCGTAATTCAGGTTGCGCAGACCGGACTCCGTCATCGCCGTGCCGAGTGCGATCTCGATGCCGCGGTCCGGCACGCCCAGCGAGCGGCCGACCGCGACGATCGTGCGCACGTTGGCCGACTGCTCGGCGGTCAGGCCGTCGATGATGAGGCTCGGGATCTTCAGGCTCTGGCCCGGATAGATGATCGACGACATCGTGAGCCCGTTGGCCTTCAGCATGGCGGCCACCGTGACGTGGTAGTGCGACGCGATGGCGCTGACGGTGTCGCCGGAGCGGATCACGTACCGCGCACCGGAGATCGCGCTGCCCGCCGGAGCGGGGCCGGAGCTCGCTCCGCCGCCGCCCGTGGACGCGGCGGGCAGGGCGACGGATGCGCCGGCGCCCTTCTGGATCGTGAGGCGCTGGCCGACGTAGATGATGCCCGCACTGCGCAGCTTGTTGGCGGCGACGATGTCGGCGACGGTGACGCCGTACCGTCCGGCGATCACCGAGACGGTGTCGCCGGCCTTGACCGTGTAGGTCCTGCTCGCGGCCGGCTTGGGCTTCGACGCGGCGGCCGGCTTGGGCTTCGACGCGGCGACCGGCTTGCTGGTCGCGGCTTTTGCGGGCTGAGCCGCCGCCGCGCCCTTCTGGACGACCAGCAGCTGGCCCACGTAGATGATGGCCGCACTGCGCAGCCTGTTCGCCGCGACGATGTCGGCCACGGTGACGCCGTACCGGCCGGCGATGGATGACACGGTGTCGCCGGCCTTGACCCGGTACGACGTGCGGCTGGACGTCGCGGGCTTGGCGGTCTTGACCGCACTGCCCGGGTGCGTGAGGCGCAGTACCTGGCCCGGGAAGATGACCGACGAGAAGTGGAGCTTGTTCCACGCGAGCACATCGGTGGTGCGCAGTCCGTGGCGGATGGCGATCGCGGTGACCGTGTCGCCCCGGCGGACGGTATAGCTGGTCGCGACGTTCGCCATCGGCACCGTGCGGGCCTGCGCGAACGAGGCGGGCACGGCGCTGCCGAGCTGGATCGGCTCGGTGTGCGCCGTCGGCTGTTCCTGTACCGGCGCGGCGTGGGCCGCCGGTCCGGTCATGGTCAGAGCGATCGATCCGGCCAGCGCGGCCGGCAGCGCCGCAGCGGAGCGGCGCAGAAAAGCTGTCGAGTGCAAGAGTTCCCCCCTCGGGTGCTGCTCCGCCACACTGACATGAAATCGTTATGAATGTCAACAGAAGTGGCGAAAGATACCGGTGTGAAAGTTGGTGCGGGTGCGACACGCCGGTGCGCGGTCGCCGTTCGATGCGCGGATGCGAGGCCATCGGCGGGGTGAGATAGTGGGAGAGTGACCGACGACACCCGTGCCGACGACGCTGCAGACCGCACCGCTCCCATCGCCTGGCTCACCATGCCGGAACTCGTCGAGGTGCTGTCCGAGCCGCTCGGACGCGTGCACCGGCTCATCGACGAGCACCACCTCATCGGCTCGCGTCGCGACGGCGTGTTCAAGGTGCCGGCCGACTTCATCGTGGACGGGCATCCGCTCTCATCGCTGCGCGGCACCGTCATCGTGCTGCAGGATGCCGGATTCTCCGACGACGAGGTCATCGACTGGCTGTTCGCCGTCGACGACTCGATCGGGCGGCCGCCGCTGGATGCGCTCCGGGAGGGCCGCAAGAGCGAGGTCCGGCGGGTCGCACGCGCCCTGGCCTGAGCGCTCCGGTCAGCGGGTGCGCACGGTCGCGGCCCGGGCGAGGTCGCGCAGCTCGTCGAGCGCACCGACCTCGAGCGGTCCCTCGCGCAGTGCGCGCTCCGCGTCGGCGGCGTACGACGTGATGAGCTCCTCGACGCGATCGAGCGCTCCCGTGCCGCGGATGAAGTCCTGCAGCTGCCCGATGGCTGCGGCATCCAGTTCGGCGTCGCCGAGTCGCGCGTCGAACCGCGCCCGCGCGTCGGCGTCCGCCGCCTCGCGCGCGTACGCGACCAGGACGGTGCGCTTTCCCTCGCGCAGGTCATCGCCGCTCGGCTTGCCGGTGACGGTCTCGTCGCCGAAGACCCCGAGCACGTCGTCTCTCAGCTGGAAGGCCATGCCCACCGCGTGTCCGAACCACGCCAGCGCGGCGTGCTGCGCGGCCGAGGCCCCGGCGAGCGCCGCGCCGATGACGAGGGGCTGCTGCACGCTGTAGCGGGCCGACTTGAGCGAGGCCACGCGCAGCGCGCGTTCGGCATGCTGGTCGTCGGGGGCGCGCGCGAAACTGGACTCCTCGGCGATGTCGAGGAACTGCCCGATGGTGACCTCGCGGCGCATCCGCCCGTACTCGGCGCGCGCGACCCGCGCGTGCGCCGGCGCGGCCTCGAGCAGTGCCTCCTCGTAGAGATCGTCGCTCCACGCGACCAGCAGGTCGCCGAGCAGCACCGCGCCGGATCGCCCGAACGCGTCGGCGTCGCCGTGCCAGTGCGCCGAGCGGTGCGCGGCCTCGAGGGATCGGTGCGCCGCAGGACGGCCGCGGCGGGTGTCTGAGTTGTCGATGAGATCGTCGTGCACGAGGGCGGCGGCGTGGAAGACCTCGAGCGCGGCGGCCGCGGCGATCACGGGGGCGGGGGCGGATGCCGCGTCGGGCTCGCGCGGGTCCTCCACAGCCCTCCACCCGGCGATGCAGAACCGGGCGCGCAGGCGCTTCCCGCCCGCCAGAGCATCGGCGCCGGCGCGCACCAGGAGGGCCGCTTCGTCGCCCATGTCGACCGTGCCCTCGCGCTGGGCCGCGAGGAACTGGTCAAGACGCTGGGAAACCGCTTCGATCGGATCCGAGGGGGGCGCCACGGGCCTAGCCTAGTCATGAGAAGGGCGCGTAGAATCGTCGCCAACAGAACAGCCGAGGGGGTTGCATGCCACTCTCCGAACAGGAACAGCGTCTGCTCGATGAGATGGAGCGCCAGCTCCTGCACAGCGATGCAGATGTCGTCGGTGCGCCCGGATCAGGGCGCGGGCTCAGCTATCGCCGCATCGTGTACGGCACTGTGCTCGTCCTCCTCGGGCTCGGCGGTCTCGTCGCAGGCGTCGCCCTGCCGATGATCGTCGTCGGTGTGATCGGTTTCGTCGTCATGCTCGGCGGTGTGGTCCTCGCCGTCACGCCGAACAGGCGCGGCGGGTCCGGATCCGCCGGCGAAGAATCGTCGGACGGGCCGTCAGCGAAGCCGTCTCCCAAGTTCATGGATCGCATGAACGACCGCTGGGATCGCCGGCACGACGGGCAGCAGTAGCCCTCCCGGTATCCCGAACCACCCACACCGATCCGCTCCGGCGGGTCGGTGTTTTTTCGTGCCCGGGGGCGCGAGTGGGGGCTCCGGGTGCGTTTTCCTCGCAAAGTGGAGGAGAGTGGAGTAAAGTGGCGCACACCTGCTGGGGTGGCAGGGTCAAGCGGTGAACCGGACGGGGGTGAGCGGCGATGTTGCTCGGTACGCATACCCCCAAGCTGGACGACAAGGGCCGTGTCATCCTCCCCGCGAAGTTCCGCGACGACCTCGGCGCCGGCATCGTCGTGACCCGCGGCCAGGAGCGCTGCCTGTACGTGTTCAGCACCGAGGAGTTCGAGCGGGTCCACGACCGCATCCGCGAGGCCCCGCTGACCAACAAGCAGGCCCGCGACTTCCTGCGCATGTTCCTGTCCGGAGCGAGCGCCGAGACGCCCGACGGCCAGAACCGCATCACCATCCCCCCGCCCCTGCGCGCGTACGCCGGTCTCGAGCGCGAGCTCGTCGTGACCGGCGTCGGCACCCACGCCGAGATCTGGAACGCGGATGCCTGGAACGCGTACGCCGAGGCCAACGAGTCGGGCTACGCCGAGCTGGAGCAGGAGGTGATCCCGGGCCTTTTCTGATCCTGGACTGTGACTCCCAGCCGAGACGCCCTGACGCACTTCCCCGGCGCCAGGTCCTCGCGGATGGGGATCAGAGTCCACGATCCCGCCCCCGAGACCATGAACCTCCGCGACATCCACACCCCCGTCATGCTCGAACGCTGCGTCGAGCTGCTCGGTCCTGCCCTGCAGCGCGACGGCGCCGTGATGGTCGACGGCACGCTCGGGATGGGCGGGCACGCCGAGGCCTTCCTCGACCGTTTCCCGGGCCTGCGCTACATCGGCCTCGACCGCGATCAGGACGCGCTGCGGATCGCGGGGGAGCGCCTGGCGCCCTTCGGCGAACGGTTTTTCCCGGTGCACACGGTGTACGACGGCATCGGCGACGCCGTTCGCAGCGCGGGAATCACCGAGGTCGACGGCATCCTGTTCGATCTCGGCGTCTCGTCGCTCCAGCTCGACGTGGCGGACCGCGGCTTCGCTTACGCGCAGGACGCCCCCCTCGACATGCGCATGGACCAGAGCACCGGCATCACCGCGGCCGAAGTGCTCGCCACGTACGGCGAAGGGCGGCTGCGCGGCATCTTCGAGCGTTACGGCGAGGAGAAGCTCGCCGCCCGGTACGCCCGCGCGATCCTCGCGGCCCGTGCCCAGGCGCCCATCGAGCGCTCCGGTCAGCTCGTGGAGATCCTCTCCGCCGCGACGCCCGCCGCGGTCGCCCGCGCCGGACATCCCGCCAAGCGCGTGTTCCAGGCGCTGCGCATCGAGGTGAACGGCGAGCTCGCCGCGCTCGAGAACGCTCTGCCGGCCGCGCTCGACGCGCTCGCGGTCGGCGGCCGCATCGTCGTGCTGTCGTACCAGTCCCTGGAAGACCGGTTCGTCAAGCGCGCCTTCGCGGATGCCACCCGTTCGACGGCGCCCGCCGGCCTGCCGGTGGAGCTGCCCGAGCACGCCCCCCGCTTCCGGCTGCTCGTGAAGGGCGCGGAACTGGCCGATGACGCAGAGCGGGCGCGCAACCCCCGCTCGATCCCCGTGCGGCTGCGCGCCGCCGAACGAGTGAGGCACGCCTGATGAGCACCGCCACGACAGCCGCCCGCGTCCACCCCGCCTCCGGTCGCATCCATCCGGCCCCGGGCGGCGACCGGCATCCCGATCGCCGGCTGCACGCCGTCGCCGCGCCGCAGCCGCGTCGACGTCCCAAACTCGTGTACGGCATCGTCGCGGTCGCCGGGGCCCTCGCGATCCTCGTGGCGCAGATGGTGCTGTCGATCATGACGACGCAGAGCTCCTACGCGGTGTCCGAGCTGACCTCGCAGCAGCGGGAGCTGACCTGGCACAAGCAGATCCTGTACGACGAGGTGGCCGGTCTCAGCTCCCCGCAGAACCTCGCCGCCAACGCGACGGCGCTGGGCATGGTCATCGACCAGACGCCGAGCTATCTGCGTCTGCGCGACGCGAAGGTCCTCGGCAAGAGCAAGCCGGCGGGCGCCAAGTCGACGGTCGACGCGCTCGGCCGCGGTCAGGTCGCCAACGCGCTCATCGCAAAGGACCCGCTCGTGACCGATCCGAAGGAGACGATCTCGGGCGCCGCCACCAGCTCCACATCCGCTGTGGATGCCGCGACACCCCCGCCGCTGACCGAGGGGCTGCCCGTCCCGCAGACACACTGAGACCATGACCAGCCGCAGCACCCGTTCTCCGCGTCGCCGCACGGTCGTCGCGCTGGCCATCGTCCTGTCGATCATGGTGACGTTCGTCATCCGCCTGGTCGACATCCAGGTCGTCAACGCGCAGACGAACATCGACGACTCCCTCCGCTACGGGCTCGGCGTCACGCAGACCCTGACCGGCACCCGCGGCGCGATCGTCGACGCGAACGGCACGACGCTGGCCAGCAGCACGCTGAAGTACGACTGCCAGATGACGCCGGTGAACGTCAGCGACACCAAGCAGGGGGACGGCAACGGGCACACCGTGAGCATCCCGTGGTCGCAGATGTCCGACCGGATCGCGGCGATCATCGGGAGCACGGGCGACAAGGTCCGCGGCCTCATCACCGACGCGCTGGCGCAGAACAAGTACTCGCAGTACGCGCTGCTGCAGAACGGGCTCAGCACGGAGCAGTACCGCAAGCTCATGGAGCTCGGCACCGACTTCATCTCGTGCAGCCCGCAGCCGTCGCGGTCGTACCCGAACGGCGCGGTCGCCGGGAACCTCCTCGGCTTCATGGGCAGCGACGGCAAGGCGCTGGCCGGACTCGAGCTCAGCGCGAACCAGTGCCTCACTCCCACGAACGGCAAGCTGTCGTTCGAGGCGGGCAAGGACGGCGTGATCATCCCCGGCACCGAGTCCGAGAAGCCCGCGGTCGACGGCGGCACGCTCACGCTCACGATCGACACCGACCTGCAGTGGTACATGGACCAGCTCATCGCGCAGGGCGTGCAGAAGATGGGCGCGAAGTACGGCACGATCACCGTCACGGAGGTCAAGACCGGCAAAGTGCGGGCGATGGCCGAGTACCCGACCGTCGACCCGAACGACATCAACGCGTCCAACCCGGATGCCTGGTACAGCAAGATCTTCACCGACCAGTTCGAGCCGGGATCGACCTTCAAGGGCCTGCTGGCGTCCATGCTCATCGACAAGGCCGGGCAGACGCCGACGTCGACCGCGATCGTGTCCGACCCCGAGCACTTCCCGAACGGCGCGACCGTCGTCGACTCCTTCCACCACCCGACCTACGACTACACGCTCGCGGGCGTGCTCATCGACTCGTCCAACGCCGGCGCCTCGGTGTTCAGCCAGCGGATGAGCCTCGCGGAGCGCTACGACTTCCTGAAGAAGTTCGGCATCGGGACCGGCAGCGACATCGACTTCCCGGGTCAGACGCGCGGGATCGTGCACCCGTGGCAGGACTGGGACAATCAGATGCGCTACGACACCTCGTACGGTCAGGGACTCACGACCACCGTCCCGGAACTCGTCGAGGCCTACGACGCCATCGCGAACGACGGCGTGCGCGTGCCGCTCTCGCTCGTCGAGTCGTGCACGACCGCGGCCGGCAAGGTGATCAAGCCGACCCGGCCCGAGTCCACCCGGGTGATCAGCGCGAAGACGTCCGCCCAGGTGCGCGAGATCCTCGAGAACGTCGCGATGCAGGCCGTGTACAAGGACCTCGTCAAGATCCCCGGATACCGCATCGCCACCAAGACGGGCACGGGCCAGATCTCCAACGGCGGCAAGGGATACATCCGGGGTCGCTACTACACCACGATGATCGGCTTCGCCCCCGCGAACGACCCGCAGTACATCGTCGCCGTGACGCTCGATCAGCCCACTGCGATAACCTCGTCCACGGCCAACGCGTCCACGTTCAAGGCGGCGATGGAGCAGGTTCTGAAGACCTACCGGATCATGCCGTCGACCGCCAAGCCCACGATCCTCTCCAAGTTCGGCTGATTCGGGCCGCTGCGCCCGCCCCGACGAACCCCCACACGATTGCCATGATCGACCTCACTCTCGCCCAGATCGCCGATGCCGCCCGCGGGCAGCTGATCCTCCACGGGGACGACACCGCGGACACCGTCGTGTCCGGCACCGTCGACACCGACTCGCGCACCATGACGCCCGGCGACGTGTTCGTCGCCAAACCCGGCGAGCAGACCGACGGGCATCGGTTCGTCGCCGCCGCCGTCCGGTCCGGAGCGGTGCTCGCCGTCGTCGAGCACCCGGTCGATGCACCCGTGTCGCAGATCGTCGTCGGCGACGCGGTGCAGGCCCTCGCCGACCTCGCCCGCGACGTCGTCGCCCGCGTGCGCGCCGCCGGGCGGCTCCGGATCGTCGGCATCACCGGGTCGAACGGCAAGACGACCACGAAGAACCTCCTCGCGCGGATCCTGCAGGACGAGGGCGAGACCGTCGCCCCGATCGCCTCGTACAACAACGAGGTCGGTGCGCCGCTGACGATGCTGCGGGTCACCCGCGACACGCGGTTCCTGGTGAGCGAGTTCGGCGCCAGCGCACCGGGTGCGATCGCGAACCTCGCCGGGCTGGTGCATCCCGACCTCGCCGTCGTGCTCATGGTCGGCATGGCCCACGCCGGCGGATTCGGCGGCATCGAGGCGACGCAGCGGGCCAAGGCGGAGCTCATCCAGGCGATGCGCCCCGGGGGCATCGCGGTGCTCAACGCCGACGACGCCCGCGTGGCGGCGATGGCGGCGATCGCCGTGGAGCAGGATGCCGCGGTGCGCTGGTTCGGCACCGGGCAGGCGACCGACGTGCGCGCGAGCGACATCGAGGTGCACGCGGCGGGCACGTCGTGCACCGTGACCGTCGGCGACGAGTCCCGGCGCCTCGACCTGCGCGTGCTCGGCGCGCACCACGTCATGAACGCGCTGGCCGCGATCACCGCGGCGATCGCACTGGGTGTGCCCTTCGCCGAGTGCGTGGCTCGCCTCGAGACCGTCGAGCTCGCCGAACGCTGGCGCATGCAGCCGCTCGGCTCCGAGCGCATCCGCATCATCAACGACGCCTACAACGCCAGCCCCGACTCGATGGGCGCGGCGCTGCGCACCCTCGCGCAGATCACCGGGCCGGGCGAGCGCACCGTCGCGGTGCTGGGTGCCATGAGCGAGCTGGGCGAGTACGCGGGGGAGGAGCACGACCGGATCGGCGAGCTCGCCGTTCGCCTGCGCATCCAGCGGATCGTCGTGGTCGGCGACGCGGCTCGGCGCCTCTACCTCGCCGCGGTCGCAGAGGGTTCCTGGGACAGCGAAGCCGTCTTCTTCGCGACCGCGGACCAGGCGTACGACTATCTGCTCGGCGAGCTGCGCGACGGGGACCGGGTGCTCGTCAAGTCGTCCAACGCGGCCGGCCTGCGTTTCCTCGGGGATCGTCTGGGAGAATCGTTCTCGTGAGATCCCTCCTGACCGCGGCCGCGATCTCGCTCGCATTCACCCTGTTCCTCACCCCCGTCTTCCTGCGCCTGTTCCGCCGGTGGGGCTGGGCCCAGGTGATCCGCACACCCGAGCTCGGCAATCCGCAGCACCACCAGAAGCGCGGAACCGTGACCATGGGCGGCACGATCTTCATCCTGGGCTCCATCGTCGGATACGTCGTGGGCTGCTACGTCGGGAACAACCCGCCGACCGTGTCCGGGCTGCTCGTGATCTGGCTGATGGTCGGCTTCGGCGCGGTCGGCTTCATCGACGACTTCCTCAAGGTCCACCGCAACAACAGCCTGGGCCTGTCCGGCTGGCGCAAGATCGCCGGGCAGGTGTTCGTCACGGTCACCTTCGGCATCGGCGCACTGATGTTCCCGAACATCGACCGGCAGACGCCGGGATCCGCGTACATCTCCGTCGTCCGCGATGTGCCCGTGCTCTCGTTCATGGCGCTCGGCCTCGTCATCGGCTGGATCGTCTACCTCATCTGGGTCACGTTCATCGGCGTCGCCTGGTCGAACAGCACCAACCTGACTGACGGGCTCGACGGACTGGCGACCGGCGCCGGCATCCTGACCATCGCGGCCATGAGCCTCACGACGTTCTGGCAGTACAACCAGTCCTGCACGACGGCGGCGCTGGTCGCCGTGAACCAGCCCGCGTGCTACGACACCCGCGATCCGATGGACCTCACGATCATCGCCGCGTCGTTCGTCAGCGCCCTCGTCGGGTTCCTGTGGTGGAACGCGCCCAAGGCGAAGGTCTTCATGGGGGACGTCGGCTCGATGGCGATCGGCGGGGTGATCGCGGCCCTGTCGATCCTCGGGCACACCGAGCTGCTCACGATCGTCACCGCCGGTCTGTTCATCCTGGGACCGACCAGCGTCATCCTGCAGCGCCTGTACTTCAAGGCGACCCGCGGCAAGCGGCTGTTCCTCATGAGTCCGTTCCACCACCATCTGGAATTCCTCGGCTGGCCCGAGATCACGATCGTGGTGCGCATGTGGATCATCGCCGGGATGCTCGCCGTCACCGGGGTGGGTCTCTTCTACGTCGAATGGCTGAGCCACTGATGGCCTCGCCGGCGGCCGAGCTGACGAGCTGGAACGCGGACTGGCAGGGCCTGCGGGTCGCCGTCCTCGGACTGTCCGTCACGGGATTCTCGGCGGCCGACACCCTCGCCGAACTCGGTGCCACGGTGCTCGTGGTCACCGAGAGCGCGTCGGAGGAGTACGCGCGGCTGCTGCCGGTGATCGGGGCGGAGCTGCACGTGGGCCCCCTGCAGGCCGTGCCGCCGCAGCTCGCGGACTTCGCTCCCGACGTCGTGGTGGCATCCCCCGGATTCCCGCCGCACCACCCGGTGATCGCGTGGACCCAGCAGCAGGGCATCGCACTGTGGGGCGACGTTGAACTCGCCTGGCGCGTGCGCGACAAGGTCCTGCGCGCCGACGGCACTCCGGCGGACTGGGTGCTCGTCACCGGGACGAACGGCAAGACGACCACCACGCAGCTGACCGCGTCCATGCTCGTCGCGGGCGGCCTGCGCGCCGCGCCCTGCGGCAACATCGGCGTGCCGGTGCTCGACGCCGTGCGCGACCCCGGGGGCTTCGACGTGCTCGTCGTCGAGCTCTCCAGCCACCAGCTCTGGTATCTCGGCCTCCAGCAGGAGGGCCCGGACCCGGTCTCGCCGCTCGCGAGCGTCTGCCTGAACCTCGCCGACGACCACCTGGAATGGCACGGCTCCTTCGAGGCCTACCGCGATGCCAAGGCGCACGTCTACGCGCACACCCGGGTCGCGTGCGTGTACAACAAGTCGGATGCCGCGACGATGCACATGGTCGAGGATGCCGACGTCGTCGAAGGCGCCCGCGCCATCGGCTTCGACCTGGGCGTGCCTGGACCGAGCGACCTGGGCGTGGTGGACGGCATCCTCGTGGACCGCGCCTACCTCGCCGACCGCCGCACCAGCGCCCGGGAACTGACCACCCTCGCCGAACTGCGCGAACGGGGCCTCGGCGCCCCGCACATCGTCGCCAACATCCTCGCCGCCGCGGGACTCGCGCTCGCGCTCGACATCGAGCCGGCCGCCGTGCGCGAGGCGCTGCGCGGCTTCCGCCTCGACCCGCACCGCATCGAGGTCGTCGCGGTCGCGGACGGCATCACGTGGGTGGATGACTCCAAGGCCACCAACCCGCACGCGGCCGCCTCCTCCCTGGCCGCCTACCCGGGCGCCGTGTGGGTCGTCGGCGGCCTGCTCAAGGGCGTCGACATCGCCGACCTCGTCGCCGATCGCGGGGCCGGAGTGCGCGCCGCGATCGTCATCGGGGTCGACCGGGAGCCGATCGTGACGGCCTTCGCGCGACACGCGCCGACGGTCCCCGTCATCGAGATCGTCGCGGGCGACACTGAAGACGTCATGGCGCAGGTCGTGGAACGCGCGGCGGAGGTCGCCCGTGACGGGGACGTGGTTCTACTCGCCCCGGCGGCGGCATCCTTCGACCAGTTCTCGTCCTACGCCGACCGCGGCAAGCGATTCGCCGACGCGGTGGCGCGGCGAACGGGAAGGGGGAGCGGTGGCATCCACCTCGGCGACATCGGTCCCGCGTGAGTCGCGCCGCGGGCTGTCCGCGCGCATCGTCCTCGGCCGGGTGTTCGCGCCGGTGCCGAGCGAGTTCGTGCTCATCGCGTCGACCGCGCTGCTGCTGACCGGCTTCGGACTGACGATGGTGCTCTCCGCGACGACCGCCACCTCCACGGCCGCCGGGCAGGACCCGTACGTCGCCCTGCTCAAGCAGGCGATCTTCGCCGCCATCGGCGTGCCGCTGATGTTCCTCGCGAGCCGGATGCCGGTGCTGTTCTGGAAGCGCATCGCGTGGCCGGCGCTGATCTTCGCCATCCTCTTCCAGCTCACGGTCTTCACGCCGCTCGGCATCTCCGCCGACGGCAACCGGAGCTGGATCTACATCTTCGGCCTGCAGGCGCAGCCGGCCGAGTTCCTCAAGCTCGCCCTCGCCATCTGGCTGGGCGCGGTGCTCGCCCGCAAGCAGCCGCTGCTGCACCAGGCGCGGCACGCGTTCATCCCCGCGGTCCCGGTGACCCTGATCGTGGTCGCCGCCGTCATGGCGGGCCAGGACCTCGGCACGACGATGATCCTCGGCCTGGTGTTCACCGCGAGCCTGTTCTTCTCCGGGGTGCGGCTGCGCCTGTTCATCGTGCCCGTCGCGGTGGGGCTCGCGGCCGTCGCGGTGCTGGTCGTGACGAGTCCCGACCGCATGCGCCGCATCATGAGCTTCGCAGGCTCGAACTCCGACTGCCTGGCGCAGTACTACGGCAACTGCTACCAGACGCTGCACGGCATCTGGGGACTCGCCAGCGGCGGGGTGCTGGGCCTCGGGCTCGGCAACTCGAAGCAGAAGTACGACTGGCTTCCCGCCGCGGCCAACGACTACATCTTCGCGATCGTGGGCGAGGAGCTCGGCCTCATCGGCTGCGTCGTGGCGCTGGCTCTGTTCACGCTCTTCGCCGTCGGTGCGTTCCACGTCATCCGCAAGACGAACGACCCCTTCGTCCGCATCGTCGCCGGCGGCATCACGATCTGGATCGTGGGCGAGGCGCTCATCAACATCGCCGTCGTGCTGAAGCTCTTCCCGGTCATGGGCGTGCCGCTGCCGTTCATGTCCCAGGGCGGCACGTCGCTCGTGGCGGTGCTCGTCGGGTGCGGCATCCTGCTCAGCTTCGCGCGCTCCCTGCCCGGGAAGAACGCGTCGCCGGCGGGTACTCTCGCACGGTGACCACGTATCTGCTCGCCGGCGGGGGGACCGCCGGCCACGTCAATCCGCTGCTCGCCGTCGCCGACGGCCTGCGCGCCCGCGATCCGCAGGCGCGGGCCCTCGTTCTCGGCACCCGCGAGGGGCTCGAGGCGCGGCTCGTGCCCGAGCGCGGCTACGACCTGCTGGTCGTCGACAAGGTGCCGTTCCCGCGCCGCCCGAACAGGGCCGCGCTGGCCTTCCCGCGGCGGTTCGCCCGCGCCGTCGGCCAGGTGCGCCGTCACATCCGCACCCACGGCGTCGACGCCGTCGTCGGCTTCGGCGGATACGCCGCCGCCCCCGCCTACGTCGCCGCCTGGCGCGAGAAGGTGCCCTTCGTCGTGCACGAGGCCAACGCCAAGCCCGGACTCGCGAACGTGCTGGGGGCGCGGGTCGCGGCATCCGTCGGGGTCGCGTTCGAGGGCACCCCGCTGCGCCGCGGCGAGGTGGTCGGGATGCCGTTGCGCCGCGAGATCGCGGAGCTCGACCGGACCGCCGTGCGGCCCGAGGCGGCCGAGTTCTTCGGGCTCGACGCGTCGCGTCCGACGCTCCTGGTGTTCGGGGGCTCACTCGGCGCGGTGCGGCTCAACGACGCGCTCGCGGGCGCCTGGCGGAATGTGCTGGATGCCGGCTGGCAGCTCATCCACGTGACCGGGGAGCGGTCCGAGCTCGCCGACCCCGGCGTCGCCGGGTATGCGCAGCGCCGGTACATCGACCGCATGGACCTCGCGTTCGCGATGGCCGACCTGATCGTCTCGCGCTCGGGCGCGGCGACCGTCAGCGAGATCAGCGCTCTCGGCATCCCCGCCGTGTACGTGCCGTACGCGGTCGGCAACGGCGAGCAGAGCCTGAACGCCCGCTCCGCCGTGGCCGCGGGCGCTGCGCGGCTGATCCCGGACGCCGAGTTCACCGCCGACCGGGTGCGCAG
>DATMTQ010000077.1:0-3339 GCA_035564095.1 Microbacterium sp.
CAGGCGCGGTTGCGGATGCGCGCGCAGGCGAAGTTCGGGCCGTTCGCAGACCGGATGCTGTTCACCCGCGCGGGCCTCGAGCAGGCGACGCGGCTGCCGATCGCGGCGCGGCACGCGGGACGCCTGCGGGACGCCGGGATCGAGTCGGTCGCCGACCTCGGCTGCGGCATCGGCGGCGACGCCCTCGGGTTCGCCGGGCTCGGGCTGCGCGTGCACGCCGTCGACGCGGACCCGGTGACCGCCGCCCTCGCGGCGTACAACCTGGCCCCGTTCGGCTCGGAGGTGACGGTCGTGAACGGGCTCGCCGAGCAGGCGCCGCTCGACGGGATCGACGCCGTGTGGCTCGACCCCGCCCGCCGCACGGCCGGGCACACCGAGACCGAGCGCGTGCAGGCATCCGACTACACGCCGTCGCTCGACTGGTGCTTCGCGCTCGCGCAGCGCATGCCGGTCGGCATCAAGCTCGGGCCGGCGTTCGACCGGTCGCTCATCCCGGACGACGTCGAGGCGCAGTGGATCAGCGCGGACGGCTCGACGATCGAGTGCGTGCTGTGGTCGGGACGCCTCGCCCGCGACGGCATCCGCCGGGCGGCGCTCGTCACGCGCGGGCAGGATGCCTGGGAGCTGACCGCCGCGGCCGACGCCGACGACGAGCCGGTGCGAGAGCTCGGCGCGTTCCTGCACGAGCCGGCCGGCGCGGTGATCCGGGCCCGGCTGATCGGCGAGGTCGCCCGGTCGCTGGAGGCCGGCATGCTGGCCCCCGGCATCGCGTACCTCACCGGCGACGCCGAGGCGACGTCGCCGTTCGCGGCGTCCTTCCGCGTGCGCGAGGTGCTGCCGGCCGACGTGAAAGCGCTGAGCTCGGCGCTGCGCGCCCGAGGCGTCGGCACGCTCGAGATCAAGAAGCGCGGCGTGGACCTGGACCCCGCGGTGCTGCGGACGAAGCTGAAGCTGCGCGGCGACGAATCGGCGACGCTCGTGGTGACCCGCGTCGGCGGCCGGCGCGTCGCGATCCTCTGCGACCGGGTGTGACCGCGCGGGCTGAGCAGCTACCGGCCGGCGGCGGTGACCGTCGCGGCGTAGATGAGCCACCCGGCGCTGTACACGACCGACAGGGTCCCGAGCACGAGGGCCCACACGGCGACCGCGCGGCTCTCCCACGGGCGGCGCAGCGCGACGATCGCGACGACGATGGCGGAAAGGCCGAGTGGAAAGCCCCAGCCCACGAAGAACGAGACCGCGAGCCCCAGCAGCGCGATCACCACCGCCCAGACCGCGAGGCGCGCCCGCGCGGCCACCGGCGGATGCACCTCGAGGGGTTCGGTCGTCGGCAGCAGCGGCTGCTCGTCGGCGGGCCCGGTCACGTCGCCGCCACCTGGATCTCGGTGACCGGCAGCGTCGAGTCCGCGCCGAACTCCAACGTGGACGGCCCGCGGCCGGACGCGATGAGCTCCGCGGCCAGCGCGGCGATCATGGCCCCGTTGTCGGTGCAGAGCCTGAGGTCGGGGATGCGCACGGTGACCCCGGCCGCCTCGGCGCGCTCGAGAGCGACGTCGCGCAGGCGCCGGTTCGCGATCACGCCGCCGCCGAGCAGCAGCCGCGGCACGTCGTGGCGGGCGCACGCGTCCAGCGCCTTGGTGACGAGCACATCGACGACGGCCTCGCGGAACGATGCCGCGACATCCGGCACGGGCACCTCTTCGCCGGCCGCCTCGCGCTGCTCGATCCAGCGCGCGACGGCGGTCTTCAGGCCGGAGAACGAGAAGTCGTAGCGGTGCTCGTCCAGGTCGGAGGCCCGAGACAGCCCGCGCGGGAAGCGGATCGCGGCCGGGTCTCCGGTGGCGGCGGCGCGGTCGATCTGCGGGCCGCCCGGATACGGCAGGCCGAGGAGGCGCGCGACCTTGTCGAAGGCCTCGCCCGCGGCGTCGTCCATGGTCTCGCCGAGCAGCTCGACGTCGGCGGTGAGGTCGCGCACGAGCAGCAGCGACGTGTGGCCGCCGGAGACGAGCAGGGCGATCGTCGGGTATTCGAGGGGGCCCGACTCGGGGTCCAGGATGTCGGCCGCGATGTGCCCGACGAGGTGATTGACGGCGTACAGCGGCTTGCCGAGCGAGACGGCGAGCGCCTTCGCCGCGCCGACGCCCACCATGAGCGCGCCGGCCAGGCCCGGACCGGAGGTGACCGCGACGGCATCCAGATCGCCGAGCCCCACCTGCGCCTCGGCGAGCGCCGCCTCGATCGACGGCTGCAGCTCTTCGAGGTGGGCCCGCGCGGCGACCTCGGGCACGACGCCGCCGTAGCGGGCGTGCTCGCCCATGGAGCTCGCGATCGTGTTGGTCAGCAGGGTGCGGCCGCGCACGATGCCGATGCCGGTCTCGTCGCAGCTGGTCTCGATGCCGAGCACGAGGGGTTCCGCGGTCACGGTGCTTCCTCCGGGTGGGACGTTGTGCAGGCGGGATCGTCACCGCGGGCGCCGACCGGGCCGGCCCCGGCCGATCCCCCCTGCACAACATGCCGCAGGTCGAGGCGCATCACGATCGCGTCGACGCCGTCGGGCCGGTAGTACCGGGGCCGGCGGGCGATCTCGACGAACCCGGTGCGCACGTACAGGTTCTGGGCCACCGGGTTGTCGGCGCGCACCTCGAGGAACACCTCGCGCGCGCCGCGGGCGGATGCCTCGGTCAGCAGCGCCGTCAGCAGCGCCCGGCCGGCGCCGCGGCCGCGGGACGCCTCGGCGATCGCGATCGTCTGGATGTCGGCGTCCGCCGCCCCGGCGAGGGCCCGCACCCCGCCGTATCCGACGAGCGCCCCGGCGTCCTCGAGCACGAAGTAGCGGCCGTTCGGCGACAGGACCTCGTCGCGCATCATGGTCTCCGACCAGGCGTCGGTCGGGAACGAGGCGCGCTCGAGCGCCATGATCGCGTCGAGATCGTCGCGGGTGGCGGGCCGGATGGCGGGAGCCGTCACCTCACGACCTGCTTCGGCGGGGTGACGTCGGGCGCGCGCAGGTAGAGCGGCTCCCGCGGGCCGACGACGCGGCCGGCGGCGAGCGCGCGCGCGCCGACCACGGCGAGCATCGCGGCGGAGACCACGAGGGTGTCCAGGCGCGCGGCGTCGTGCTCGGCGAGCCGGGCGTCGAGGTCGTCGCGGTGCGCGAGTGCGGGCTGGGTGACGCGCACCGGCAGCCCGTCGTCGTCGAGTCCGTCGTACACGGTGAAGGCGTACTCGCGGCGGCGGGCGTCGGTCACCACAGCGAAGCGCGGGGTGGCGATGCCCGCGGCGGCATCCGACACGAGCTGGGCGAACGCGGCGGCGTCGTGGCTGACGACCGGGATCACC
>DATMTQ010000078.1:0-6967 GCA_035564095.1 Microbacterium sp.
CGTGGTCGATGCGCAGGATGCCTCCGAGCCGTTGCACGTCGTTGCGGCCGTCATCGCGGACGGTCCGCACGTGCTCGCCTGCCGGCGCCGTGCCGGCAGGGACGCCGCCGGCCGGTGGGAGTTCCCCGGCGGCAAGGTCGAACCGGGGGAGTCGGCCGTGCAGGCCCTGCACCGCGAGATCCGCGAGGAGCTGTCGATCGACGTCGAGGTGTTCGACGAGCTGACCACGGACGACACGCGGGTGGGCGCGCGGGTCATCCGGCTGACGTGCCTGCGCGCCCGGCTCGCGGGGCCGAGGCCGCTGCGCAGCACCGACCATGACCTGCTCGCCTGGCTGCCGCCGGCGGAGCTCGCCGGGCTCGACTGGGCCGAGCCCGACCTGCCGGCGGTGCGGCTGCTGGCATCCGCGGAATGACGTGGGGACGACTTCTGGCCGGCTGTCGAATCCGGGGGCCGCTCGTTCGTCGAACGGATGAGGGGCACAATGCCTCTCGACGACGAAAGTGAGCAGACATGGCTCAGTACCTGATCCTCATCTACGGCGACGAGGCGCGCTGGGAGGCCGCCACCGATGCCGAGATGCAGCAGATCGACAGCGGCCACCGTGCATTCCATGCGCGCGCCGGGGAGGCCATCCGGGCCTCCGGCCAGCTCGAGCCGACGCGTATGGCCACGACGCTGCGGGCCGGTGCCGAGCGTCCCCTGGTGACCGACGGCCCGTTCCTCGAGACCAAGGAGGTGCTCGGCGGCTTCTACGTGGTCGACGTGCCGGACCTGGATGCCGCACTCGAGCTGGCCGGCCTGCTCGCGGAGGCATCCCAGGACCACAGCGGCGTGCAGGTGCATCCGCTCGTCGACCACGGATGACGATGGATGCCGCGTCCCGGCCCGCAGCCGCCGACGACGTCGCGCGGGCGGTGTCCGCAGCGCACGGCGCGGAGTGGTCCGCCGTCGTCGGCGCGGTCGCCCATCTGACCGGAGACCTCGACCTCGCCGAGGAGAGTGCGCAGGAGGCCTTCGTGCGGGCGGTCGAGGTCTGGGGCGGGCGCGGCATCCCGGATCGTCCCGGCGCGTGGCTGACCACTGTGGCATCCAACTACGCACGGGACGTGCTGCGGCGCCGGGCCGCCCTCACCCGGCGGCTGCCCCTGCTAGTGCGGGATGAGGCGGTCGCCGCGGTCGAGGACGCGTGGCACTCGGACGACCGGCTGCGGCTGATCTTCATGTGCTGCCACCCGGCGCTCGGCCGCGAGGCTCAGGTGGCCCTGACCCTGCGGCTCGTGTGCGGCATCTCCACTGCCGACATCGCCGCGGCGTTCCTGGTGAGCGAGCCGACGATGGCGGCGCGGATCACGCGCGCCAAACGCAAGATCGCGGTCGCGCGCATCCCGTTCCGCGTTCCGGATGCCCGCGAGCTGTCCGCCCGCGTCTCGGTGGTGTGCGATGTGCTGCACCTCGCGTTCACCGTCGGGCACGCCCCGCCGAGCGGGGAGCAGGTGGTCCGTGCCGACCTCGTGGACGCCGCCGTCGCGCTCACGCGCATGCTGCGCGAACTGCTTCCGCGCGAGCGTTCGGTGACCGGCCTCCTGGCTCTGATGCTGCTCATCGACGCACGGCGCGCGACCCGGGGCGATCTGCTGCCCGACCAGGACCGGGCGCTGTGGGACCGGGGGCGGATCGACGAGGGCGTCGCGCTGCTCGATATCGCACTCACCGGGCCGGCCGACCGCTACGCGATCTCGGCGGCGATCGCCGCACTGCACGCCCAGGCGCCCACCTGGGCGGACACCGACTGGTCGCAGGTCGTGGGGTTGTACGACGCGCTCGGCGCCGCCTGGCCGAGCGCGGTGGTGCACCTCAACCGGGCCGTGGCGATCGGAATGCGCGACGGCCCCGCCGCGGGCCTCGCGGCCGTGGACGCCGTCGCCGAGGACCCGGCGCTGGCGCGGTATCCGTACCTGCCGGCAGCGCGCGGTGCGTTCCTCGCGGATCTCGGCCGGTGGGCGGAGGCAGCCGACGCGTATGCCGCCGCCGCGACGCTCACCGCGAGCGCGCCGGAGCGGGCGCTGCTGGGGAAGCGGATGGCCCGGGCGCGATCGCAGGCCGAAGACCGCGACCGCGCGCCGGGCTGACACCGATCCGCTCTACTCGGGCTCCTCGGGGTCCTCGCCCTTCTCCGCGGCCACGCGGTCGGCCGCGGCGCTGTCGACGTCGTCCTCATTCGCGTCCGGGTCGAGCACCTGCTCGCCGTCGACCTCGACGGTGTCCGGTTCGTTCTCGTCGTCCGCGGGCAGGGGCGGGATGTTGGAGTTCAGGTTGGACATGATGGCTCCTCTCATCGATCCGACGCCGAAGGTAGAGGGTGGTGCTCGGCCCGGTCGACGGGGTTGACAGGTCGGCGGATCGCGCGCTCTACTCGTCGCCGCATGCGGGGGCAACCCCCTTCCCGGGCACGGGCGGATCCGATGTCATGCGAACACGCAGGATGCCGCCTGCGAAGGAGGGACCGTGCCGAGACTCGTCCGCGTGCGCCCCGGCGTCGACCCGGGATTCCGGCGGGTGCGCGCCGGAAGCGGGTTCCGCTATCTGGATGCGGGCGGCACGGATGCCCCGGAGGCCGTCCGGCGGCGCATCCGGGCGCTCGTCATCCCGCCCGCGTGGGACGACGTGTGGATCTCGGCCGAGCCGTCCGGGCACATCCAGGCGGTCGGCACGGATGACGCCGGCCGGCGTCAGTATCTCTATCACGCGCGCTGGCGGGAGCGCCGCGACCGCGGCAAGTTCGCCCGCTCGCTCGCCCTGGCGCAGGCGCTTCCGCGTGGCCGTGCCCGCGTCACCGCCGATCTGCGTCGCGACGCGCTCGACCGCGATCACGCGCTCGCCGTGTCGTTCCGGCTGCTCGACGAGGCCGCGCCCCGCGTCGGGTCGGCCCGCTATCTGGAACGGCACGGCAGTCGCGGCCTGACCACGCTGCGCCGGCGCGACGCATCCGTCGACGGATCCGTCGTCACGCTGTCGTTCCCGGCCAAGAGCGGCAAGCGGGCGCTCATCGAGATCGACGACGAAGACCTCGCCGCCGCCCTCGCCGTGCTGGCCGCGGGCGCGCCGCGGTCGCCCCTGCTCTGGCATCTCGTCGGGCGGCGGCAGGTGGGTCTGCGCCCCGCGGAGGTCAACGCGCACGTCCGGGCGATCACCGGCGGATCGTTCACCGCGAAGGACTTCCGCACGCTGCGCGGCACGATCATCGCCGCGGAGACGCTGGCCCGGATCGGCGCGGTGGACGGACCCCGCGCGCGCAAGCGCGCCGAACTCGAAGCGGTCCGCGCCGTCGCCGCGTCGCTCGGGAACACGCCGTCGGTCGCCCGCGCCAGCTACATCGACCCGCGCGTGTTCGCCTGCTACCGCCGTGGCCAGCTGCTCGAACTGCAGCTCAGGCCCGAATCCGCGATCCGCCGCCTGCTGCTCGGCGACGACGCCTGACGAGGACGGCACGGCACGGCACGCCGGCATCCGTCATCGTCAAGCCGCAGTGAACACTCAGCCCATCCGCCGCGAACGCGCCTACACTCACCACCGAACCCATGAGCCCGAAGAGGTGGTTCCGATGACCTTCACGCGTGGCTGGATCGCCGCGATCGTCGCCCCGGTCGCCGTGGTGGCGGGCGCCGTCGCCATCCCCACGTTCGCGAATGCCGCCTCCCCGCCGCCCGCGAAGTCCGCCGCAC
The DNA here is from genome assembly GCA_035564095.1 of Microbacterium sp. Taxonomy (GTDB): domain Bacteria; phylum Actinomycetota; class Actinomycetes; order Actinomycetales; family Microbacteriaceae; genus Microbacterium. The sequence continues at coordinate 3,726 of DATMTQ010000078.1, forward strand.
GGGTGCTTGCGCTCATCGCCGGCAGCCACCACGCGCACTATTCAGGCACCGTGCAGCAGACGTCCGACCTCGGACTTCCCCAGCTGCCGTCCTCGATGTCGCCCGACCGCTCCGGGTCCGGCTTCGACGCGGCATCCCTCCTCCAGCTCGTGACCGGGTCGCACACCGCCAAGGTGTACGTCGACGGCCGGTCGCGGCAGCGCGTGCAGCTGCTGGACACGCTCAGCGAGCGGGACTTCATCCACGACGGCGCCTCCCTCTGGACCTATGACGCCTCCGCCCGCACGGCCACGCACGTCACCGTCGCCCGCGGCGACGCGAAGGGCCGGATGCCGCACGGCGTCACGCCGGTCACCCCCGTCGTGGCCGCCGAGAAGCTTCTCACGGCGATCGGCCCGACCACGTCGGTGACGGTCTCCACCGGCACCGACCTCGGCCGCGGGGTGTACGAGTTGCGCATCGCGCCGCGCACCACGGCGACGCTCGTCGGCGACGCGGTCGTGACCGTCGACGCGCAGACCGGCGTGCCGCTGGCAGTGCGCGTGGATGCCCGCCACCAGTCCACGCCCGCGCTGAGCCTCGCGTTCACGTCGTTCGACACGTCCCGCCCGCCCGCGAGTGTGTTCGCGTTCACCCCGCCGCCGGGCACGACCGTGAAGCACCTGACGCTGCCCGGGCACCCGCTGAAGCATCTGTCCGCGCCCGGCGCGCACCTGCCGAAGCACATGTCCGCGCACCGGCACCTGCCGGCGCACCTGCCGAAGCCGACCGTCATCGGCACGGGCTGGACCTCCGTCGTCGAGGTGCCGGCCGGCCGGGCGCTCTCCGGTGCGACCGGCCGGATCGGACCGAGCGGCAGCGCCCTGCTCGACGAACTCACCCAGCGCGTCAGCGGCGGCCGCATCCTGCAGACCTCCCTGTTCACCGTCTACCTGCGCGACGACGGAACCGTGTTCGCCGGCGCGGTGCCGGCCGCGACCCTGCTCGCCGCGGCCAAGTGACCACGGTGCCGGCGGCCCCGGTCGCAGGTGCCGCGATCGTCACGAGGGACCTCACCAAGCGATTCGGCCACGGCGCCGCCGTGGACGGGCTCGATCTGCAGGTGCCGTACGGCTCGGTGTTCGGCTTCCTCGGGCCGAACGGGTCGGGCAAGACGACGACGATCCGGATGCTGCTGGGTCTTGCCGCGCCGACCGCCGGTGCGATCCGGCTGCTGGGCGACGAGATGCCGCGCGGTCTCGCGTCGGTGCTGCCCCGCGTCGGCGCGCTCGTCGAGGGCCCCGCGTTCGCGTCGTTCCTGTCGGGTGCCGCGAACCTCGCCCGCTTCGACGCCGCCGACCCGACGTCGTCCCGGTCGACCCGCCGCACCCGCGTGCGCGAGGCGCTCGACCGGGTGGGCCTCGGCGCCGCGGCGAACAAGCGTGCCGGGGCGTATTCGCTCGGCATGAAGCAGCGCCTCGGGCTCGCGGCCGCGCTGCTCGGCCCGCGGGAACTGCTCGTGCTCGACGAGCCCACCAACGGGCTCGACCCGCAGGGCACGCGCGAGGTGCGCTCCCTCATCCGATCGCTGGCCGCCGACGGCACGACCGTGTTCCTCTCCAGCCACCTGCTCAGCGAGATCGAGCAGGTGTGCACGCACGTGGCCGTCATGCGGTCGGGCCGGCTGGTCACGACCGGCACACTCGACGACCTGCGGGCCGCGAGCGCCCCACGGGTGCGGGTGCGCACGCCCGACGCGGATGCCGCGGCCTCCACCCTGCAACGCCTCGGGATGCCGGCCGAGCGGATCAGCGCGGACGAGCTGGATGCCGCCTTGTCCGCCGAGCTGCCCGTGGAGGCGGTCACCGCCGCGCTGGTCGCCGACGGGGTGCGCGTGCGCGGGATCGCGGTCGGCGGTGCGAGCCTCGAGGAGCGCTTCGTGGAGCTGACGGGGGAGGGCTTCGATGTCGATGGGTGAGGCGGCTGCCGCGGCATCCGTGCCCGCCCGCGCTGTCGCCGGTCCGGCGCGGCGCCCGCTGCCGCTGCTCGGGTCGGAGCTCGGCACGATGTTCCGCCGGTGGCGCACCATCGTGATGCTCGTCGCACTGGCGTTCGTACCGGTGCTGATCGCCGTGGCCGTGCGTCTCACCGGAGCCGGGTCGCGCGGTCGCGGACCGGCGTTCCTCGGCGAGATCACCGACAACGGGCTGTTCGTGGTCTTCACCGCGATCACGGTGTCGATCCCGCTGTTCCTGCCGCTGACCGTGGGCGTGGTCGCCGGGGATGCGATCGCCGGCGAGGCGAACTCCGGCACCCTGCGCTACCTGCTGATCGCGCCGATCGGACGGGTGCGTCTGCTCGCGGTGAAGTTCGTCGCGAGCTGCGCGTTCGTGGCGGCGGCCGTGCTCGCGATCGTGATCGGCGGTGCCGTGGCCGGCGCCGCGCTGTTTCCGATCGGTCCTGTGACGCTGCTGTCCGGCGACACCGTCGGCATCGGCGACGCGTTCGGCCGCGTGCTGCTGCTGGCCGGATACGCCGCCGTGTCGCTCGTCGGCCTGTGCGCGATCGGCCTGTTCATCTCGACGCTCACCACGATGCCCGTGGGCGCGATGGCCGCCACCGTCGTGATCGCCGGGGTGTCGCAGGTGCTCGACCAGCTGCCGCAGTTCGACGCCATCCACCCCTATCTGCCCACCCACTACTGGCTCGGCTTCGCCGACCTGCTGCGCAGCCCGATCGTCTTCGACTCGTTCGGTCAGAACCTGCTGCTGCAGCTCGGCTACGTCATCCTGTTCGGCGGCTTCGCGATCGCCCGCTTCACCACGAAAGACATCCTCACCTGACCCGCCCCGCGGCCCCGCTGGGCCTCGTCGATCCGTCACGAACGGCCGCCTCACCCTGCCGAACGTGACAGATCCGCGCTCAGCCCGCTCCATCGATCCGTCACGAGCGGCCCCCGCATCCCGCCGTTCGTGACAGATCGGCCCGCCGCTCGACGTTGAGAGTGCCGTCCGCATCCAGTCGGTCGTTGAGCGAGGCCGGCCGAAGGTCGCCCGAGTCGAAACGCCCCGCCCCGCCCCACTGGCCCGATCCGTCACGAACGACTTCGTCGTTCAGCGTTCAGAACTCCCGCACGGTCAGCAGACTGCGGCCCTGGAGGCCGGCGGGCCCCTCAGACCCGGTCTCCTGGAAGCCGAGCTTGTCCAGCACGCGGCGGGACGCGACGTTCCACTCCCACACGGTGGCCCATAGCCGCGGATACC